>JAWUVP010000091.1:0-9798 GCA_034112285.1 Gammaproteobacteria bacterium | reverse complement strand
AAAATAAACTATACGAATACGGTGATGGCGGACACATTATTCTTAGATAATGTCGACATCATTAATAACTATGCGGCAGGTGTTCAGTTGGTGTGGGCTAATAACGATGCGCGTAACTATCATGGTAACGGCCCTACAATCCTGAACCTAACCATGAATAACAATGATGATTCAAAAGGAAAATCAAGATTTATAGAGCCGATGCTAGATCATGCAACAATTAACATTAGCCAAGAAATAGAGGAATATTTCCGCATCGAAAAACACAATAGCGATGACGCCCTCTGGTATAAACGTTAACATGACCTTCCCGACTCGTAGCATTTGGTTTAAAAGCTGTATTGGTTAGCCTGAAAGTGAGGAACAAACTGATCTATCAACAAAAAGAGCAGGAAGAGCAGGGGTTACGTCTTGAATTAGTTCAGTTGACTATCCAACAGCACCTAGAACTCACCATAGTCCTAAAAACACAATCCCTTTAAAATACCAGGTCGACCTTATTTTCTCTTAATAATTTGTTAATTTTTAGTTGTCATACTACCTATAGTAATAATTTGGATAAAAATAATGCTTAGAAGAACAATTAAAAAAGAAGAGTTTATAGATAGTGCTTTGCGCACGCTAAAATCACTAGAGGAAAAAAATCAAATTCCTGCAGAATGGCAAAACTGTAAAATGTATGATAACAAAATCTCATTGGATCAAAGAAAAAGTGATCAGCGACTACTATTATTTCAAGTTCATATTGAACGATCAATTACGCTATTCAATATGATTAGTCTTGAGCTTGAGAAAAAAAATGCTTCTAATGAAGCTTTTAGCAGCCGTGAACTTTGGCATCTATGTATTTACATTGCTCTACGTAGCACTGAAAATGTAATACACGGAAAATATATAGCTGGAATCCACAGAGGGTTTACGACTATCCGGGGTGCAACCGATTATAAACTAACACTTTCAAAGCTTAGGGCCACTTTAAATTTATCAGGCGAATTTGAAGTACATCTGGAGAAGCTAAATTTATATTTTCCTAAAGCCCCCCTTTATTGAAGCTAAATAAATCATTGTAAAATAAGGTTGGCGCCCCTAAACTCAGAAATCAGAAATCAGAAATCAGGGTCAAGTTAATCTGAATACTTTGTTCCACCCACAGAAATCGCTAAAAAATTATTGTGACGTGCACAATGAAATTTTATCAATGAGAGTGTTTTATTGATGATAACGATTCCCGTATCATTCCTGTAACATCCCCAATGTCACATTAAGATTAAGCGGTCAAGATTAAGTTCACAAGATTATAAGCAAAGTAAGAAATTAAGGGGTCAAATCTGACCCCTTTGGTTTTAAGCTCGCCCCTTCGGTTCTTTTTTTTCACGCTGATTTTAATATATTAGCTAATCACATCAGAACGCTATAGCATCTCAATTATGCTTAACGTATAGTAAGCCATTCACATAATGGAAGCACCCATGGCCAAACCACAAAAAACTAAGCCGACTAAGCAAAATGTCAGCCACTATCTCAATGCCTTAGAAAACGAGCAACAACGCAAAGATTGCAAAGTTATTGCCAAATTAATGGAAGATATTACCGGTGTTAAACCCGTGTTATGGGGCAGTAGTATTGTGGGTTATGGACAATACCACTATAAATCTGAAAAAAGTGGCCTAGAAGGTGACTGGCCTTTAACCAGCTTTGCGGCGCGTAAAACTAACTTGACGATTTATATCATGCAGGGCTTTGAACCACATGAAGAATTAATGACAAAGCTAGGCAAGTTCAAACATTCAAAATCCTGTTTATATATTCAAAAGCTTGCCGATGTCGATCAAGCTGTCTTGCGTGAGTTAATTGAAAAATCATTGGCTTACATGCATGAGACGTATGAAACCACGCTTGAATAGCTAAACTCGTGGCGAATGAAATACTGGAATTTCATTCGCTGCGAGTATAAAATACGAAAAAACAACGACCTCTATTAATGCTCCCTTAAGCTTCATTGAGTATGATTCATGTAATGTGAATATCTCAATAATAATAGGTGGGTATAATGCCTCTAATAATAGATCTGAGCTCAGATGAATGCTATGTCACTACTGGTGTGCAATCGGGGAGAGCCTATAGCCCAAACATCGAGTTAGAGTTAAAAGAAGAATATAAACTCTACTGCGAGCAGCAATTTAAAAATCGCTCTGAAGAATTAGTTCGATTTTTTGTGGGTAATTCGCCAGACAAAAATAAAGCGGTGATGGAAAGCCTAACTAAGATTCCAGTTACACTGCGCGCAGCAGCGATGATGAACACATGCCCCCCTGGAGCTAAGACAACCACGGTAATACCAATGAGCCCTTTACGATTTACTCGAGCGGAGCCTGACCAACCGCCATCACCCGCACCCTCTAACGGTCCGGACATTGAGGAATTTGTTAAGATTTATGGCTCATATCCTGACGCAGCTATTAAATATGACTCATACCCCTGGAAGGAAATCCTCCAAAATTTTCACAAATTCATCACAATAAAATTGCAAAGATCGCTGGGCTTGAGCAAAAAACTTAAAGTCGCGAGCTTAACTGAAGTACAGGAAGACATAAAAAAATACGACCATGCGAGAAAACAGTCGTTGTATATGCGCAATAGAATTTTAGCCAATATATTTTATGTTTGTCTTTATAATGAAAATAACTTCTCGCCTATTCATTCTATTTTTATGCGCAATGTTCTCACAATAATCAACAAGAACATTTGCATTAAAGAACTTATTCAAATAGCGTTAGAGCGTCCTACAGCCCATGCCATCACAAAAGATGATTTAAAATTGTTTATCTGCATTGACAGAAGCTACGAAGAGCCCGCGCGCAGTGCTCCCCCCTAAAAAAGGGGAGCCTAGAACCATCAAGCAATATTATTTTTTTCAACCTTCCAGCAACGCAGTCGGTAATTTCTTTTAAAATTATACCGTCAAAAAGCTTGCAAGGTGTAAAATGATCCAGGAGGTGGAGTGCTTCGAGGAGAAGGAAATCTCTCAGCTTGCCCAGTAATAACCGGTCTAATTTCCGTAACAAATGCAATCGCGTACTGGCGGCCTTCTTGCTCACTAAAGCTCATATTATAGACTAACTCGTTAATTTTATAACTGGTAGGCGTAAGCGCGCGATCATCAAAAAACGAGTCGCCAGCTTTAATTCTAAAGGCATCGAGGCGTATCTCTGACGATGCAATTAAGCTGTTGGGAGCACGACTGGTTTTCACATACAGTTTTACAGTACCCGGCGTCACAGCGCCAGCATCGGCCATAGGATGAAACACAGGCGACACACCGTCCTTAATCTCGCTGATAAACAGAAGCGGCGTTGCGGATGGGTCGTGTAAAAAATGTTCTGTCTTTAATATCTTTATTCTGATTGGATTTTGAGAATTATCCTTAGTAATTAACCAGTCACCCGGTTGAATAGTCAGAGGAATATTTACCTCACATCTTGGTAATCTGTCACAAATAGCAGGCGAATTGCTGCATAAATTATACATAGCCATTGTTAGTTTCTTCTGTTTTTATTATTATTTGGTCATAGAATACCTGTGCTAGATTAACGTTTTATTAACAGTATAGAATTTATTGGTCGCCCTAAATTACGAAAAAGTCACCCCGCTTGCTGATGCAGATGATCTTTAGCGTTAGCCTGCATTAGGCGATAACGCGATCGGTGCAAATTCATTAACCTGATAATCCGTGCCAAAAGTGCCAGTTGTTCCGCCATTATTCAGGTCACCATTAGTCATCACACTGAAGAAGCCAATCTGTAGGTAATTAGCATTATTAAGATAATATAAATAGTTTCCAACAGTGTCTAATGCAATAAAAGCAGGGGAAAATGGATTGTTATTTATTGGATTGGTTTTACAGGCTGTTTGTTCAAAGGTTCCGTCTGAGTTTATAGGGCAAGAATAAATCAAACTAGTGTCAGTAATATTTGATGCAGTAAAGATTGCATTTGCATTATTACTATCCAGTGCTAGATTGCCAATAACATAGTTAGCTGGATTGGCAAACGTATCGCTACAATCATGAAAAGTACCACTACGAGGATCGATATGGCATAAAGCAATACGTGAGAAAGCATCTGATTTTTCATAAACAACATATGCGCTAGTGCCAGCTGAATTTAGCTTGATACTATCATAACCCACAGCAGTACCATTGCTAACAGCAAATTTACTATCAACACAGTTACTCAACGCTAGTGTGCTCGTGTCTACATCACAAACACTGGCTCGTGTAGGTAGCGCCGTAGCACTATAAAAATACGCTTTATCACCCTTTTGCAAAAAACTAATATGATCAGTTTGCACATCGGCAGGCACAGTAACAGTATTGCAGTTAACAAATTGCGCACTGTCATTAACCTTGCACGCAAATAAACTCCGTGAGTATTCATTACCCGTAAGATAGGCATGAGAACCATCTGGCGTAACACTAATATTCTGAATATGTCCTGTTTGCCCTGTCAGCGCCAACTGCTTAGGCACGCAATATCCCACAGAACCATTGTTGGCAGAAATGGGGCAGGCGACATAACCCAGTTTGTTTGAATTGTCGGCATTGTTATAGGGAAAATATAGCAAGCCACCAACAGAAATAGTAAGTGTGCTCGGTGCGTTGTCAACATTTTGTCCTTCAAATGTTAGCGCAACGCCAGTTGTTTGTGGAATGGCTTTAGTCACTTGATACGTTAGCGTGCAAGCGGCATTAATCAATAAGGTTTTTGTGGTAAGACATGTGCCGCCAATTACTTTAGTCAAGCTGGGTGGGATACTAACACGCATATTAGCAATAGAGCCCTGCCCCGTGTTTGTGACGGTAACGGTACCGGTGCTGCCGGGATTCACGTTTAAAGAATTGCTCGAAAGGGAAAAATGCCCTAACGTATCAAAACTATTTGCATATGCGATGCTGGTTAACGTTGAGAGTAGAAATAAAATTTTGAAAATTTTCATAAAGCAGACCTTTTCATTGTGAATTATATTTTATAATTGATTATAGTCGCGAAAGGCTAGCATAAACTCATTTTTCGTCAAGATATTAAAATTAGGTTTGCTGCAGAATTTTTTTCAATTTCGAGCTCTGCTGCTAGCAAACTTCAATAGGTGAGTGGCCTCTCACATGATTTTCACCTTGCCACAATAAAAATAGCCTCCGGCCTTAAGACTCTCTTAATACGAATACGCTATAGTTGTTTTTTAGTAAACACAAGTAAACATCATGCAGAGCAACACTTTAGCACCCCACTTCAAACTCTCGGCACACCACGGCCAACAATACCTATTGCAAGAACTGTTGCGTCTACTCAGCGGATACCACTGCCTGGGCATTACCTTAACAACAATTAGCTATGCCTTAATGAATGATAGCGCAAAACGTAAAGGGCTCCATACCCTCGAATACTTACAAGACTTGCTCGCCATAGCCCCCAAACAGACTAACAATAACTTCCCAGACTTATCCTGGGTTGCACGCCAACTTGTTAATTCAAAAAATTCGAATAATTTTATTGCGCAGTTCGCTAGCGCCAGCGCTTTTCAGGCCATACAAACACTTTTTCTCATGCAAGAACCTTCTGCGCAAAAAGGCTATGCGCAAGCTAACTGGGCACAAGCTCAAACCCCGTCCGATATAAAACAACCGTTGGAGCCTTATCGAAAAGCTATCGAAAATAGACTGGGGAAGCCGGTTTGGGTCAACAATATTCCCATGCCATCTGCTCATACACTCTGGTCTAAATTGCAAGCCTGCCATAGCTTGCACGAGCCACTAGCCTATGCGCTCTATGGCGAGCATCATTGCATGCCCTTGCTGTTAGAGCCTATTACCCGGCGAGTGATGGTGGTAGACAATGGCAAGATCTGTTATTTTTATTCCAGCGTTGAGTTACAAGTGTTTTTAGATAAGCTGCAGAAAATCACAGCCTGGCAAGCAATGTTGTTTGGTCTTAAACCCTCGGTTGTGGGACTAAATTTTGGCGAAAAGCCTAAAACTAGCTTCCTTGTGCCGATGTTGTGGGTTGATAAGCTTAAATGTACGGAGTGTGATCATATCGCTCAATCCGAAGACGACCTCATTGTGCATAGGAGAGTTCACGTTGGGGAAAAGCAAAACTCGACCACACCTCCACCCGCCTGCCGCGACAAAAAGAGCAACAGACCATCACCCTTACTTGGACTGGACAAAATTCAAGGTCAACTGCCCAAGCTTACGACAAGAGGGGAACCAGATTGGGGACAAGCCAGCAGTGGAAATATGCACAGCTTATTTCAGCAGCCAGTAGTAACTCTTTGTCATTGCCCTTGCCATTTAGATATAGATATAGATATTGCCTGTGCTTGTGACGACCAAAGCCCTGCCTGTGATGCAGCGAGGTCACTCATGTTAGACACAGGTTTGTTCAATAGTGATACCCTCTTTTGCCCTACTTGCTGCAGTCTAGAGGAAGAAATTTGTTCATGCCCACCTTAAAACCAAGAAGGTTGTGATGTTTCACCAGGGTCAGGTGTTTCTGTGAATATAATTCAGGCCGTAATAATAACATTAAATTTCATCCTTAATATTTTCTTAACCTGACGTCGGTATACTTAATCGTAATGATTCTTTCTAACTGAGCCTTCAATACTCTATAAACAAAACAGAGGATGTAGTATCCCACTCCCTTATACCGATCAATTAACATCGGCTGGAGCCGAGTGGATAACGCTTGTTTACATAGATGGCTCACCATACCAAGTACGCCCGTTTAATTTTTTAAGTTCGGCTTTTGGCTTGTTTAATCAAGCCGGTGAATGCCAAGCTTCTTTTCGCGGCCACACAAAATCTGTTAGATGGTGCGCTGCCTATACGCAACCCGATGGCACACTCCTTCTTGTGTCTGGCAGTGATGACAAAACCCTGCGTCGCTGGTATGCCAAGACGGGTGCTCGTTTCGGCCAGCCACTGGAGTGTAGGGCTAAGGTTTTCACTGGTGCTGTCTATACACAGCGCAATAACAAGCCTGCTATTGTCTCGGGAGGCGCAGACGGCACCTTGCTTCGCTGGGATTTTTCCACCGGTAAGGCTATTGGGGAGCCTCTACCAAACAGCAGTAAAAACCTTGCGTGTTGCGCCATCTATAAGCAAAAAAATGGTGATCCTGCTCTTGTTGTTGCCTTTGGCCGCAACGAAAATTTGCATAAATGGGATCTCCTCACAGGCAACTTCATCGGCACAATTACACACCACCATAAAAACGCCATTACCTGGCTCGCCAGCTATACCCTACCCGGCGCTACTACCATTATTGCTTCTGGTGACTCAGATAAAACCCTACATCTTTCCCACGCTGACGCAGGCCAGCTACTTTGCAATCCGCTAAAGGGACATACTAAAATGGTAAAATGTGGCGCTATTTATACCCCACCCAAGGGAGCACCCATAATAATCTCAGGCAGTGACGATAACACCCTACGCTTCTGGGACGGCCACACTGGCAAGCCTATCGGAAAGCCGTTGTTAGCTCATGATGGCGGTGTTCACGCCTGCGCCACCCTGACGCAACCCGATGGCACGGCTGCGCTTGTCAGCGGTGGGGGCTATCAAGACCAAACGATGCGCTACTGGAATCTCAACACGCGCGAGCCAATCAACGTGCCGCACCCCAGCCATAAAGGCTCAATTATTTGCTGCGACAAGTTTACACAACCTGGCTCCCCCGCCACTTTTGTTACTGCCGGTTCTGACAAGACCTTGCGTCTCTGGAACTCTAATACAGGCGCACACCTGCCCCTGCAGCTGCTGGGCCATACCGAATCAATTTTATGCTGCACCCACTATACAAAACCCGATGGCACAATCATTCTTGTTTCTGCTGGCAATGACCACACCTTGCGTCAGTGGGACGCTCTCACAGGCCAGGCTTACGGCGTGGTAATGAGGGGCCATACCGACCAAATCAACTGCTGCACCAGCTATATGAAACCCAATGGCGAGCACATTATTGTTTCTGCTAGTGAGGACGGGACCCTGCGTAGCTGGGACGCGAACACCGGCGCCGCCATTGGGGCACCGGTGCAAACTCGCATTGTGCCTGTTTGGTGTTCTGCCACTTATGTCGAAAATGGGGGCATACCGCTTATTGTATTTGGTGATGGTGGAGCTGGGGATTACACTCAAGATTATACGCCAGGAAGCCTGCTACGGTGGAGCCCTCATAACGGCGGCCTAATCATTGACACACCGCTCGCCGACCTCGAGGGAGCAATTCGATGCTGCACTATCTATTTACAACCTCGTGGCACAGCCGCTATTGCAACAGGAGGTGATGATAACGTCGTGCGCCTCTGGAGCGCCATCACGGGTGCGCCCATAAGTCCGCCATTAATCGGCCATGAAGGAGAAGTTACCTGCTGCATCAGTCATACACAACCCGACGGCACCACAATTATTTTCTCTGGTGATGACACCAGAGTCCTCCGTCGCTGGAATGCTGAAACGCATACGCAAATAGGTAGACCTTTAATGCTACCTAATGAGCCTATTGGCCTAATGTTGTTAGACAACAGACTAGTTGTGCAACTGATAACGGGAAACAGAGTTATTATAGAATTAAAATTTGATGTAAGGCCAAAATTAAAGGAATTAGCTCTGCAAGCAATATTCGAAAATGGGGGCGAAGCTCCTTCTGGTTCTTATCCTAAAGAACTAAGAGATATACCGCCCGTTTATCAGTGGTATTAATATTAACCATTATTAATCGTTCGAAAAACAATGCAGATAGGAAGGTAATGATTTAAAATTTCTTTAGTTGTCTTTTGTACACTTTAAAAAATTTGGTACAAAAATCACAGCCATTAATATTACCCTAAGCTTTGGGTGTTACGATTCTATCAAATAATAATAAAAATAGAATATAATTATGTCATATCACACGCCTGAGATGCGCGCAGTAGCCGCGATCTCGATTGAATTACTCTGTAAAGAATTTGCCTTTTCAGTCCAGACGAATAACATCGACCTAATGATGAGCTTGAGCTATCAATTAAAAATGTATGTTCAACAATATAAACTCAATTCTGACGCGAAAAAAGCTTTACATATAATGAGCGATCTAGAGCGCCCAGCATACAAAGCAACCAATCATTACATGAAAATTTTATACTTAATGTATCATGGACACCTTACTCAGGCAGGAGCTGATGACATGCCTGAGCTTATTGCTAGAGCGAATGAATTAGAGAAATTTTTCCATGTCCATCCTCACCTAAAACTGTTAATGAGCCCTATACACGCAGAGCTGTTTTTAAATACGCATAAAAATCATGATCGCGCCATTCCACACATTAAAGATATGTACGACAATAACAATCGCTGCGAAGCCGTTTATTTTTCGTTTGCATATCAATGTGATATAGGCACTAGCATTCTTGATCAACTTGAAAATAGAATCCACCCAGGGTTAACCATCTTGAAAGCATTGCGCGAAGACGACGAAACTATTAGATATGAGCTACTCAAACAAGCAGAAGCACTGGGAGACATGCGCGCGGTCGGTGCCATCACACTAATAGATCCGCTGCACCAAGCAACAACAGAACGCGAAAGGTTTATGATAGAAAGGATGCGGCATAACTATGGGGAGCGTACTTCAGCATTTTATTTTCATGAATCTACAGCAACAATAAGCCAACAACTTGGCCGTGCATTTAGTCCGCCGCCATCCCCCCCCTCACCCGAACGTCACTTTGGGGTCGTTGCCGAAGGCGGAGCCAGCTCAC
>JAWUVP010000090.1:0-10626 GCA_034112285.1 Gammaproteobacteria bacterium | reverse complement strand
TTCGCTGTTACTTTTTTTGCAGCAGATTTTTTAGAAACTGGCTTTTTCGCTGTTACTTTTTTTGCAACTGATTTTTTAGCCACTGGCTTTTTCGCTGTTACTTTTTTTGCAACTGATTTTTTAGCCACTGGCTTTTTCGCTGTTACTTTTTTTGCAACTGATTTTTTAGCCACTGGCTTTTTCGCTGTTGTTTTCTTTACTGCAGGTTTCGACTTAGTAGCGGCCTTGGTTGGCGCTTTGCGCACGGATTTCTTTTTCGTGCTACTTGCTTTAGCTGGCATAGATGTCTCCTAATTCCTTGTGTTTTGAACACGACTGTAAAAAAGTTGCTCAAATTTTAATGAATTATTACCCATCTGGCAAGCAATATTTACTGCAAGTTCAAGTGGTTAACTTTTTTCCATTCTGAAAGCAATTAAAATAGATCGATAGGGTTGATTAAACATTAATCTAAAAATAAAAGTAACGCCCCCCCTTCCCAGGCAAGAACCTCGATAGCTGTTCATATTTAAGTCAAAGGGTGAGCCGCTGCAAATCAAAATCACTGAGCAACGCTTCCCCTAGTCAAGAGCAGAAAAATTAACCGCCTTAACTTCACACCAAGCATCCAACGCACTCACACGCCCTTGCTCACGTCCCAACCCAGACTCTTTATACCCACCAAACGGCCCACCCCCAAAACTAGAGGCTGAATTAACATTCACCGTGCCTGCTTGCAAAGCACTGCTCACGCGCCAGCTGCGGCCTAAATCATTGGTAAAGAAATACGCAGCCAAACCATATTCCGTGTCATTTGCCATGGCAATGGCTTCGGCCTCGGTGTCAAATTTGTAGATCGGCGCCACTGGGCCAAAAATTTCTTGATGATACATTGTCATTTCAGGGGTCATATTGCTCAATACAGTCGGCTGGTAGAACAATTCACCCACGCTATCACCTTCGCCACCGGTCACGCAATGCGCACCTTCTGCAATGGCTTGTTTGACCAATGCGTCAACCTTAGCGAAGCCTTGTGCATTAATCAGCGGCCCCATGGTAGTCTTAGCATCTAACCCTGAGCCCAGCACATGGGCTTTGGCATGGCTGGCCATTTTTTCTACGAATTCGTCGTATACTTCGGCGGCCACCAAAAAACGATTGGCATTAACGCAAATTTGTCCGCAATTTGTGAATTTTAAGGCTGCGCCTTGCGTCGCCGCGGCATCAATGTCGGCATCTGCAAAAACAATAAAAGGCGAATTGCCGCCCAATTCTAGTGCGACATTTTTAACTGTGCTAGCGCATTGTGCGTAAAGCTTTTTACCCACTGCCGTGGAGCCTGTGAAGGAGAACTTGCGCACCAAAGGATTTGTCGTGAGCTCATTACCAATCGCCACTGGATTATTGGCCAATACCACGTTTAATACACCTGCCGGCAAACCAGCTTGCTCACCTAAATATACCATCGCCAAGGTGGTTAACGGTGTATCTTGTGCAGGTTTTACCACCATGGTGTTGCCTGCCGCTAAAGCCGCCGCCACTTTCATCATGACCGTGGAGGCGGGAAAATTCCACGGTGCCACGCCTGCAATAACACCAAAAGGTTGGCGAATCACTAGACTACGCTTATCAGGCGAGACACTGGGCAACGTTTGCCCATGCACGCGCAGACTTTCGCCGGCTAAAAAGGACATGCGCTCCAAGGTAAAGTCATATTCCATTTTTGCTTGGCTTAAAGGTTTACCTTGCTCACTGCTTAAAATAATCGCTAAATCATCGATATTTTGTTGAATTAAATTGACCCATTTATCTAAAATAGCTTTACGTTGATTTGGGCTAAAATCGCGCCAAGCTGGAAAAGCAGCATCAGCCATCGCAATGGCGTGCGCCGTTTCCACTTGCCCCATTTCTGGCAGCTCAGCCAGCGTGCTGCCATCGGCAGGGTTTTGTACGATAAAAGTCGCGCCACTGTTTGAATGCACCCACTGCGCATTAATATAAGCTTGCTGGCGCAGTAGTTTTGGATTAGATAAATTCATTGTCTCGCTCCACAGATTAAAAAAAACGTAACAACGCCCCCAGAGAAGCATCTCGGAGGATGTTCAACCTTGACTCAAAGCTGGACATCCCTTGCTACAAGGTGAGCCGCTACAAAAAAGCAATCATACGCTGGAGGAAAGCGAAGGTAAAGCTGCTTGCATTCCCCGCTTGAAAGCCCTACCATCTATTGATTGATAAGAGCATTTCGCATGACCGACCTCCTTACAAAATCTTTACAAAAATTACCCAACGATATTCACGATCTTGTGGCCGCAGGTTGGGAAAAATATCAACAAGCGCTGCGCGATCAATCCTGTGTTGTTCCTGTACACACTGACTTTATCACGTCTTTATGCCGCGTTTGGGCGTCTAGCGATTTTGTGATGAACAATTGCGTTCGCTACCCTCATGTGTTGTTAGATTTATTTGAATCAGGGGATATTTTATTAGAATATCCTAAAGGCGAATATGAAAAAAAACTCGCCTTACTCAGCAACCTTTGCCGTACTGAAGCACAGCTACAACGCTGCTTGCGTGAATTTCGCCGCCGCGAAATGTTGCGCATTGCTTGGCGTGACTTAGCAAACTGGGCTTCTCCCGACAAAACCATGACCGACCTATCGGCCATGGCCGACACCATCATCAGCCGCGCGACGCAATTGTTATTCACTTGGCTATCAGAAAAAATGGGCTGCCCACGCGATCCGGATACCCAAGCCCGCATGCCACTGCTCATTATTGCTATGGGAAAATTAGGCGCTTACGAGCTGAATTTTTCGTCGGATGTTGATTTAATTTATTGCTTCCCTAAAGATGGCATCTTAGAAAGTGGCAAAACTTTTCATCAATTTTATTTACGTTTAGGGCAAATGCTCACTAAAATGTTGCACACCGTGAATCAACACGGTTTTGTGTATAGGGTTGATTTACGTTTACGCCCTCATGGCACCTCTGGTGCTTTAGTTTGTAGCTTTGCCGCCTTTGAAGACTATTATCAAGCACATGGGCGTGAATGGGAGCGTTATGCCCTGATTAAAGCTCGCGTGGTTAATCGTGAAAATACGTATTCACCTGCATTAATGCGGTTTATACATAACTTTGTTTACCGTAATTATATTGATTACAGTGCGCTAGAGTCGTTACGTTTATTGCAAGATAAAATCAACCTGGAAGTTAAGCGCCACAGTTTAGAAAATAATATCAAGCGTGGCCCGGGTGGAATTCGCGAAGTAGAATTCATTTCCCAAACCTACAAAATCATTCGCGGTGGCAAGCAGCTGCGCTTGCAAGAACGTAACACCTTAAAATCACTCATACTCTTACGTGAAAACCGCAATCTTTCACCGGAAAGTTGTCGCCAATTAATGAATGCCTATTTATTTGAGCGCGATGTTGAAAATAAATTACAAATGGTCAATGATCAACAAACCCATGTGCTGCCCAGTACGCCGCTTCAGCAACAACGCTTATCCTACGCCATGCACCATATTAACTACAAACGTTTTTGCGTAAGTTTGCAACGGCACCGCCAAGCTGTGCAGCATTATTTTGAAGAAATGCTCGCCCGGCCACAATTATCTGGCTTAGATAAAAATGAAGCGAAACATGAAAAGCGCCTACAAGCTTATTGGAAAAAGCTTAATGCTAACACCACAAACACACAGCAGCTAACTGACCTGGGTTTTACACAAGCACAACACGTATTAGAGTTACTCATCAGCTTACAAGAATATATTACACGCCAAAACCTGAGCCAGATAGCAAAAACCCACGCTAACTTCCTTTTGCCTCGGTTATTAATCATTATTGGCGCACATGAAGCGGCCACTGAATTATTAAAGCGCACCCTGCGCTTGATTGAAGCGATTATTGAGCACAGTATTTATTTAGTCTTTTTAATTGAAAATCCGTTAGTGCTATCGCAAGCGGTTAATCTTTGCGCCGCCAGCCCCTGGATTGCCGAACAGTTAGCGCGCTACCCCTTATTACTCGACGAATTACTCGACCCGTCATCATTATATGCACCGCCCTCATTAAGACGTTTAAGAGTGTTACTCAATCAACAACTCAATTTGCAATCAGAAGCTGATTTAGAACAAAAATTACAAGTTGTGCGCTGGTTTAAGCAAGCCCATGTATTGCGCGTTGCCGCTGCCGATATTACCGGCACTTTGCCTTTAATGCATGTGAGTGATTACTTAACTAATATTGCAACGGTTGTAGTTGATAAAGTTCGCGAATTAATTTTGTTCGACATGGTGAAAACCTATGGCAACCCGCAACTTCCCCGCCAGTATAGGCGCCAAGGATTTACGATTGTGGCTTATGGCAAGCTTGGCGGTCTCGAGCTCAGCTATAGCTCTGATTTAGACTTACTCTTTTTACATCCCAAACTTGATTCACACGCCATAACCGATGGTGAAAACTCAATTAGTAACGAAAAATTTTATACGCGCCTGGGACAGCGCATCGTGAAAATTTTAAATCAACCCAATGCTGGCGGCTTTCTTTATGAAGCAGACTTACGCTTGCGCCCCTCCGGCTCCTCGGGTGTGTTAGTCAGCTGTGTTGATGCTTTTGCCACTTATCAAACAAGCGAAGCCTGGACCTGGGAGCATCAAGCCTTGGTGCGTGCTCGGGCGATTGCTGGCTCTAAAGGCTTGGGCAAACGCTTTGAAAAATTGCGCAACAAAATTTTAGCCACGCCTCGCCCAATAGCACAGTTACGCGAGGCAATTGTGGGTATGCGCAATAAAATGCGTGACAATAAAATGCAGCGCGCGCCCGGCAAGTTTGATTTAAAGCAGGGCATCGGTGGCCTGGTCGATATTGAGTTTTTGGCGCAATATGTTGTGTTGTGCTGGAGCCAAGATCACCCTAGTTTACTAGAGTTCACCGACAATATTCGTATTTTTGAGCGTGCCGGCATGGAAGGCTTGCTGCGTATCAAAGACACTAAGCTATTGATTGAAGCCTATAAAGCCTATCGAAGTTATTTACACCGTACCGCGCTGAGCAAAGCCGATGAATTAGTGGATGATAATAGGTTCATCTTTTACCGCATTGGCGTTGCCCGCCTTTGGGAACAAATTTTTATACACTCCGAGCATTCTCATGATAAAATGCCCCCAACAAAGGAGATGTTATGAGCCCAAAACAAGCTTGTGCAAAAAATACTTACCAGGTCACCACGGCAAACTTGCCTTTAAGTTGCCCTATGCCTGAGCAAGACTTATGGGATGCGCACCCAAAAGTTTTTTTGCCGATTGAAAAAACCGGTCAAGCTAAATGCGAATATTGTGGCGCCAATTACGTATTAACTGATTTTTCTGGTGCATCAATGGCAGAAGCTAAAACAGATGTCGAATATGCAGATGGAACTGCCGACACACCAAGATAAACCCAGATGTCCGAACCACAAAAAACGCTAGTTATCGCCCCCGCTTGGCTCGGTGATATGCTGATGTCGCAACCTCTCTATAGTTTATTGCACGCACAAGATCATGAGATTGATGTGCTGGCCCCCCCAAGCACTTACGCATTAGCCACCCGCATGCCAGAAATTAAGCATGCCATCAAAGCCCCGCTACAACATGGCCAATTACAATTGGGCACCCGCTGGCAGCTAGGTAAACAACTGCGTAAAACAGGATACCAGCGGGCCATTATTCTACCCAACTCCTTAAAATCTGCACTCATACCTTGGTTTGCCGGCATTGCTAAGCGCACAGGTTGGCTAGGTGAGCATCGCTATGGTTTGCTCAATGACCACCGCAAACTTGATACCAACACATACCCAGGCTTAATTGCGCGTTATGCCGCCTTAGGTTTAACTGATGGCGCCGCGCAGCCAACCTTAAAGTTGCCACAATTAAAAATTGATATCGCCAATCAACAAACCTGTACACAGCGACTAAACCTATCAACGGACAAGCCCATTTTAGCACTCTGTCCAGGGGCAGAATATGGCCCCGCAAAACGTTGGCCGGCAAAATATTATGCACAAATTGCACAGCATTATTTAGCTAAGCAATGGCAGGTCTGGATTTTTGGCACTGCTAATGAGCAAGCTGCCGCACAGACCATTTTGCAAGAAACCGAGGGCGCCTGTACAGATTTAACCGGCAAAACCAACTTATTAGAAGCCATCGACTTGCTGGCGCTAAGCCGTGCCGCCGTCTGTAATGACTCAGGTTTAATGCATCTAGCCGCCGCCGTGCAAGTGCCACTGGTTGCCGTTTATGGCTCAACCTCCCCCACTTACACCCCACCGGCCTGTGAGCAAGCAAAAATAATACGCTTAGGCTTGGCATGCAGCCCGTGTTTTAAACGAGAATGTCCTTTATCAGGCAATGAGCATTTGGCATGCTTAACCGGCATTAAACCAGCACAAGTACTGAGCGCTTTAGAGGCCTTGTTACCATGAAGGTATTAGTGATAAAAACCTCATCAATGGGCGATGTGCTACACACCTTGCCAGCACTCACCGATGCACAAAAAGCCCTACCCAACATTGAGTTTCATTGGGTGGTAGAAAAAGCCTTTGCCGAAATTCCCGCCTGGCACCCAGCGGTAACGCGCGTTATTCCCATTGCCTTTCGCCAACTGCGCAAGCGCAAGTTAGGCTTACTGTTTTCAAAACCTTGGCGCGCTTTCAAGCGTGAGCTGAAAGCTGAAAAATACGATCTTATTATTGATGCACAAGGCTTATTAAAAAGTGTATTTTTAAGCTTCGGCGCACGCGGTCCACGCGCAGGCTACAACCGCCATTCAATACGTGAAGCCATGGCAAGCTGGTTTTACCAACACAAAGTGGCCGTCAGCAAAAACTTACACGCGATTGAGCGCATTCGAGAACTGTTTGCAAAAGCGCTAGACTACACTTATGACGCGAACACCATAAACTATGGCTTGAACACCACTCTGGTACCTCGCCCAACCCTAGACTTACCCCAGCAATACTATCTGTTTATTCCCAACACCACCTGGGAAACCAAACTATGGCCCGTCACGTATTGGCAGCAATTAATTGCCAGCCTACCCGAACAAAATATTCTACTACCAGGCGGCTACGCCTCAGAACAAGCAATGGTGCAAAAAATTATTGGCGCAGCAAACAACGCTCAAATGCTCACCTCAACCACCTTAACCCAAATCATGCAAATAATGGCACACTGCACCGCCATTGTCAGTGTAGATACCGGCCTCTCACATTTGGCCGCCGCCTTAGATAAACCCAGCGTAGTGTTATATGGCCCAACAGATCCAGAACAAATTGGCACCCGTGGCGCTAAACAAATACATCTACAAGCGCAGTTTGACTGTGCGCCTTGTCGCAAGAAGCAGTGTCATTATCAAGGGCCAGCAAAAGTTGAGCCGGCCTGTTTTCAAACCTTACCGCCGGCATTGGTGGCTTCTAAATTGAAGCAGTTATTGGAGCAATAACGCCACTTAAGATCGATTCTAGGGTGTTTAGCACGAAACCTCACCCACAAAGGCTTCAACAGCCATCGTAACTTATTGATATAAAAGACAAAACCCAACAAGCGGACAAATACAAAGTTCAACTTTTGATTTGTCCGCTTATGATAAATCTGGTAAACTTGAGCCTTGATAATGCAAAAATGGACACTAAAGATGGCACTCCTAAAACGTGAAATGACAACAGAGTTAACAAACATGGGGAAAATGTACCCCGTTGTCACCGTTGTGGGCATGCGTCAAACAGGAAAAACCACTTTGGTGCGTGTCTGTTATCCTGATAAAGCCTATGTTAACTTAGAAAACATTGATGAACGCACACTTGCAGAAGAAGATCCCCGCCGATTTTTAGCCCGCTATCCTTCAGGTGCAATTATTGATGAAATTCAACGAGTCCCTAGCTTATTGTCTTACATACAGACCACGGTTGATGAAAGCCAAGAAATGGGGCTATTTATTTTAACCGGCTCACACCAACTCGCTCTACAAGAATCAATCAGCCAATCATTAGCAGGGCGAACCGCGATATTAAAACTGTATCCTTTATCGCTGGCCGAATTGAATGAAAATAACATCTCACAAAATATTGACCAGAACATCCTACGTGGTGGTTTTCCTAAACTCTACCAAGCAACCTTAGAGCCAACAAAATATTATGCCAACTACACGCAGACCTATCTAGAGCGCGATGTTCGCCAGCTCATCAATTTAAAAGACTTAACCTCATTTCAAAAATTCATGCGCCTTTGTGCAGGCAGAGTTGCTTGCCCGTTAAACACCAACAATCTAGCCAATGAAACCGGTGTTTCGGCAACAACCATTAACGCTTGGCTTAGCGTGCTGGAGGCATCCTATATTATTTATCGCCTCGCACCGCTCTATGAAAATGTTGGTAAACGCCTTACCAAAACCCCAAAACTCTATTTTGCAGACGTCGGCTTAGCCAGTTATTTATTAGGTATAGAAACCGAACAACAGCTCGAACGCGATCCTGCCAGAGGACGACTATTTGAAAACATGGTGCTGCTAGAGATACTTAAAAAACGTGCCAACCAAGGCTTAGCGCCCAACGTGTTTTATTATCGCGACAAATCACAATTGGAAGTTGATATCGTGTACCAACAAGGACACCAGTTAACACCTATAGAAGTCAAATCGGGACAAACCTATCAAAAAGAATATGGCGCCGGATTAAAGCGCTATATGACGTTGCTAGATGAACGCGCGCCCAAAGGCTATATTGTATACGGTGGTCAACAAGAGCAAGAAATTGGCGCCATAGAATTGGTCAATTACCAATACACAGCGAACATTGTAATTGATAGCTAAACACCAAGAAGTCGCGCCCAAGAAACCAAATCCCTTCGTCCCTATATCGTCGTTGCGAGGAGCGTAACGACGCGCACCACAGGCACAGGCCAATATCTTAAATTCAGCGTTGTCCAGAAGATTGCCACGTCGCTACGCTCCTCGCAACGACGTACTTTCTCTTTTTTCAAGAAGCAACGCGACAAAGAAAAAATCAAAATAACCAAGCGCAGCGGGCTCCTCTTTTTCAAGAAGCAAAGCGACGAAGAAAAAATCAAAAACATCCGAGCGCAGCGAGCTCCTTCTCCCTCCCACCCCACAGGCTTTGCGGGCGCGATGAAGGCTACCTTTTCAAGCCCCTCGCCGGCAGGACGCCGGCGCGGAGCCTACAGGGACGTATTCACGGCGTGGCTTGAAAAGGTGGCGTTCATCGCGCAAACCCCAAAGCCTGCCACCCCTCAACTATATTGTTGATATGACTTCTCTTCCACCAACTCAGACCCAAACTCCCGATTAAGCATCTTCTTCACCGCCGCACGCTTATCATTCGTAATATACACCGAACGCGCCAGCTCAATAAATTCCTCACCAAAATCACTCACCGCTTCTTTATCACGAATATCATCTTCAATTTTCCATAATTGTTCGTTTATAGTTTTGAGTTGAGATTGAAAAGGTTCCAACACGCTAGCATCAAGCGCCAAGCCATCGACGATGGATTGTAAAATAGTGAGCTCATTATTAACATTGAGCAACTTATCGGCGGCAGTGATTTTTTGCTGTTTTATTTCAAGAATAGTGAGTTTATCCACTAATTCACCTAAAGATGTGTTGACTAAAATTTCCACTAAGATTCCTTACATATGTAAATGGGCTGAGGCGTTAATATAACATCTGCATCTGGCAGCGACAATATTTCACCCGTTAATGAATAAGTCTTAACCGCACTCCACGGCTGCGACCAAACATATTGCGCTTCGGTCGTCCAAGCTAAAAGGCACTCGACTGCCCCCTTAAAATGCAGCAAATAACAATGACTGGGGCTTGACAAGCGGGCAACAAATTGATTGTTGTGCAAACGTGCTAACCAAGTTTGTAACGCATAAAATGCTGGGCGAGGACGAAAATTGTCTAAGTCATCGACCAAGCCAAAACCATGAGCAGATAAACGCCACACAAAAATACTGTGTGCAAACCCGGAGCAAAGCGCAATGGCGCAGTAACGAATTAAATAACTGGCATAATCCAGCTCGGTTTCGCCCGGCCTATCGGCAAACCATTGTGGCGCGGTGTAAGGTGAGCCAATGGGCGAATAAATGCCGGTATCTTGTAAGGGCCAATTCACTTCAGAAATAATAAACCGATCAGCACAATTTTTTTGTTGAACGGCAATAGCCTTACTCAACGCGCATTTCTCCAAGGTTGAATAACGCCCTTGAACATTTTCAGGCGCGCCACGCCGGTCCACATAAAGATGTTGGCTCACCGCATAAAGTGAAATATTGCGCGGCAAACAACGCAAAGCATCTACTATGCGATACCACTCGAAATCAATCACCGCCGGGGCAATTAACTTTAAGTGAGGATATTTTTTAGCCGCGTTATAAACAGCCATAAATAATTTTCGGTATTCTTTCGCCGTCCAAACACCCCATTTCACGCGATTAATCGCATGCCCTACTTCGCACCAAATTACTTTGTCATGCACCTTGGGAATCACAGCGCGCACAAACCTCTCCCAATGTTCGGCTGCAATCACCGCTTGGCGATCTTGCACTAACGCAATGGCCACCTCAATGCCCAAGGTCTTAAGCTCAT
>JAWUVP010000089.1:0-11917 GCA_034112285.1 Gammaproteobacteria bacterium | reverse complement strand
CAAAAGAAAAGAAAGTTGCTAATTAAATAATATCGGAGATATTGCATTGAGTAAGAAGCCTGAGCAACTAACTTTACCGGTGTTGCCATTGCGCGATGTGGTGGTCTATCCGTATATGGTGATTCCTTTGTTTGTTGGCCGCGACAAATCGACGCGCGCTATTGAAGAAGCCATGCTTGATAATCAAGAATTATTTCTTGTGGCCCAAAAAGATCCTAAACAAAACACGCCCAAAATTGAAGATGTCTACGAAGTGGGTACTGTTGCCAACGTATTGCAACTCTTAAAGCTACCTGACGGCACCGTTAAAGTATTAGTTGAAGGCAAGCAGCGAGCCAAAGCTAGTAAATATTATTTTGTTGATAATTGCTTGCGCGCTGAATTAGAAATGATTGCTGAAGATGATACGCCGGGTGACGAACAAAAATCTATGATGCGCGCCTTGTTAAGTCAGTTTGAAGAATACGCCCGTAACAACACAAAAATCCCAACTGAAATATTCGCTTCACTGTCTTCTATTACTGAGCCTAGTCGCTTAGTAGACACAGTAGTCGCGCACATGAGCTTGCAAGTTGATGCTAAGCAAAAGTTACTGGAAACAATTGATGTCTCAGAGCGTATTACTAAGCTTATGGGAGTTGTGGAATCTGAAATTGATTTGATGCAAGTTGAAAGCAAGTTGCGAAATCAAGTTAAAAAGCAAATGGAAAAAAGCCAGCGCGAGTATTACCTCAACGAACAAATGAAGGCAATACAAAAAGAGCTGGGTGATTTAGATGATGAACCCTCTGATCTTGAGCGCATCGAAAAACTAATTAAAACTATTGGCATGACCGATGAAGCGCAAACAAAAGCCACGGCGGAATTGAAGAAGCTAAAAGCGATGTCACCTATGTCGGCAGAAGCGACGGTGTCACGTAACTATCTAGATTGGATGGTCGACCTTCCCTGGACCAAACGCAGCCGCATTAATAACAAATTAGACAAAGCCATCGATGTGTTGGATAACGATCATTATGGTTTAGACAAAGTTAAAGAACGTATTATTGAATATTTGGCCGTGCAACAACGTGTTAAAAAATTAAAAGGTCCCATTCTTTGTTTGGTAGGGCCTCCTGGTGTGGGTAAAACCTCATTGGCGCGCTCAATCGCCCATTCTACCGGCCGTAAATACACACGTTTTTCACTGGGTGGCATACGTGATGAAGCCGAAATTCGTGGCCATCGCCGCACCTATATAGGCTCAATGCCTGGTAAAATTGTACAACGTATGGCTAAAGTCGGCGTGCGTAATCCGCTATTTTTATTAGATGAAATTGATAAAATGGCCATGGATTTTCGTGGCGATCCTTCATCAGCCTTGTTAGAAGTGCTTGATCCAGAGCAAAACGGTACTTTCAACGATCATTATCTTGAAGTCGATTATGATTTGTCAGACGTTATGTTTGTTTGCACGGCGAACACGTTAAATATCCCTGGTCCTTTGTTAGACCGCATGGAAATTATTCGTATACCTGGTTATACCGAAGCTGAAAAAGTTAGCATAGCCAAGCGACATTTAATTCCCAAGCAATTAATTGCTAACGGCTTAAAAGAAGATGAGATTCATATTTCAGGTGGTACCGCGCGCACGATTATTCGTTATTATACGCGTGAGGCCGGGGTGCGTAGTTTAGAGCGCGAAATTGCTAAAATTTGCCGTAAAGTGGTGACCCAAATTTTACGTGCTAAGAAAAAATCCAAAGATAAGATTTTGGTGACGCAACGTAACTGTGAAAAATACTTAGGTGTTAAGCGTTATCGTTATGGCATTGCCGATGTTGAAAACCGCATTGGCCAAGTTACAGGCTTAGCCTGGACTGAAGTGGGTGGAGAGCTGTTAACAATTGAAGCAGCCGAAGTGCCGGGTAAGGGCGTAATCACCTCTACAGGCACCTTGGGCGATGTGATGCAGGAATCTATTAAAGCGGCTTTAACCGTTGTGCGTAATCGCGCCGCGTCACTGGGTATACCCGAAAATTTTTATGAGAAGAAAGATATTCATATTCACGTGCCAGAAGGTGCCACACCCAAAGACGGCCCTAGCGCCGGTGTTGCGATGTGCACGGCTTTAGTCTCAACCTTATTGAGAATTCCAGTGCGGGCCGATGTGGCCATGACGGGCGAAATTACCCTACGTGGTGAAGTGCTCCCGATTGGTGGCTTAAAAGAAAAATTATTAGCGGCGCATAGAGGCGGAATTAAAGAAGTTATTATTCCAATTGAAAACGAACGTGATTTAAAAGAAATTCCAGAGCAAATTAAAAAAGATTTATGCATTCACCCAATGCGTTGGATTGAAGATGTTTTACAGTTAGCACTGACCAAAATGCCGGTTCCTTTAAAATGTACGCCACAAGATGCCGACGTGGTAGAAGAGGCTGCGGAGCAAGATGCGGGTAACGGTTCACCGGTTACGCATTAACATATTTTAACCATCAGCGTGGTTTTGACCCTTTTAAGGGGAAATTTACCAAAAATGTTAAAATTTTGTTGACCCGCGCAGGGAATGTTGGTATAAATCTCGTCCTGCCTCGCTGAGGTTAATCAGCAAAAAATTGTGTAATGTAACTTGAGGGATAACAGCCGTGAATAAAGCAGAATTAATTGAAGAAGTAGCAGAAAAAACAGAATTTTCAAAAGCCGACGCAGCTCGTGCAGTTGATAGCGTATTAGAAACCATCACGGGTTCACTTAAAAAAGGTGACGAAGTTGCTCTAGTAGGTTTTGGTTCATTTAAAGTGAAACACCGTGCAGCACGCACCGGTCGTAACCCACAAACAGGCGCAGAGCTACAAATTGCTGCTGCAAACGTTGCTAGCTTCAAACCTGGTAAAGCGCTTAAAGACGCTGTTAACAGCTAAGAAACGCTTAAACGTTTACTCCCGGATATTGCTTTGCGATGTTCGGGATGTTAAAAAATCTCGATGCTCTAGACCAGAGTTCGAGTCGAAAGTTGAAACACTTTTCGGGTGCTTAGCTCAGCTGGGAGAGCATCGCCCTTACAAGGCGAGGGTCGCAGGTTCGATCCCTGCAGCACCCACCATTTTAAAGCATAGCTTTTGTTGTGCAGCCCCTTAGGAGGGCACCGGTCATTACGAGGAGCGTGATGACATGGACATCTTGTTTGAGATGACCATGTAACTAAACTCCTCGTATTGATTGTTATAGATTTAGTTAAAATTGAGTTACTGGAGCGGTAGTTCAGCTGGTTAGAATACATGCCTGTCACGCATGGGGTCGCGGGTTCGAATCCCGTCCGCTCCGCCATCTTATAGCTGGTTTCATTAGAAATAATGAAATCAGTTTTTTTTTGCCTTTTATAAAATGTTCTTACTCTATTCAAAATTTGAGTTTTATTTATTATTAAGATTCCGTCAGCGCCAAATCCGTATGAACGCAAGTCTACTCGTTTTAATGAAGCTAACATCTAGCCGCAAAACCCCAGGGGGTCGCCTGATAGAGCCGCAAACGAAGCATCTTTGCTCACTCCTTAGCCAACAAATCAAAGCGACTCGTATAAGCCCGAGTCGTTTTGTTGCATCTTGAGTAACGTCAGCGATCTCGCACAATTATCTGCTTTAGTGCAGCGCCATATTAGGCTATACTTATGCCAAATTTTAATCTGAAATGGACGCTTTTTAAACAATGCATTTAAAAAATATCAAGCTTGCTGGCTTCAAATCTTTCGTTGACCCCACCACGGTCCCACTCACCAAGAACCTTATTGCGGTTGTAGGCCCTAATGGTTGCGGTAAATCTAACATCGTTGATGCAATCCGCTGGGTTATGGGTGAATCATCTGCTAAAACCTTACGTGGCGAATCTATGGCGGATGTTATCTTTAACGGGTCTACTTCGCGTAATCCGGTGGGGCAAGCTTCCGTGCAGCTCACCTTTGATAACGCCGATGGCTCTATTGGTGGTGAATATGTTGATTATGCTGAAATTTCTATCAAGCGTGTGGCTTCGCGCGAAGGCACCTCAACCTATTATTTAAATAACACAAAATGTCGTCGTAAAGACATTACCGATGTTTTCTTGGGCACTGGTCTTGGGCCGCGTAGTTATTCTGTGATTGAGCAAGGCATGATTTCACGCTTTATTGAAGCCAAGCCAGATGACTTGCGTATGTATATTGAAGAAGCCGCTGGCATTTCTAAATATAAAGAGCGCCGTCGTGATACCGAAACCCGAATTCGTCATACGCGTGAGAACTTAGACAGAGTTGAAGATTTACGTAATGAAATAGGCAAGCAACTTGAAAAACTACAACGCCAAGCCAAAGCGGCTGAGCGTTATAAAGTCTTAAAACAAGATGAACGCTTAAACAAAGCCCAATTATATGTTTTGCAATGGCAGTTACTCAACGATCAGATGCAAGATTTTACCCGCTTAATTCAAGAAGCAGAGCTAGCCATTGAAGAGCGTGTGACCGAGCAACGTAGCATTAGCACGCAAATTGAGCATTTACGTGAATCACAAATTGAATCCAGCGATACCCTTAACACCGTGCAAGGTCGTTACTATGCCTTAGGCTCAGAAATTGCCAAAATTGAGCAGAGTATCACGCACCATCAAGAACGTTATCAGCAGTTGCAAGAAGATATGCAACGCATGGAAGCTTCTACCAGTGAATTACAAAATAACATGCAAGAAGATCAGCGCCACTTAATAGAGCTGCGCCAAGAATTTTCCGAGGTTGAGCCACAGCTTGATTCTGCTAAAGAAAAAGTTACGCTATCTAGCGCCTCCTTGCAACAGGGTGAAGCAAATGTGCAAGCCTGGCGTGAAGAGTGGGAAGCCTTTAGCCAAGAAGCCTCAAAAACCTTGCGCACAGCCGAAGTTGAGCAAACGCGCATAAAACATGCACAGCAAAATATTGGCGAGCTATCCTCTCGTATTGACCGCCTAACAGAAGAGCAGCAACAGTTAGATTTTAGTGAGCTAAAACTTGAGCTAGAAAATTTACAGCAAACCAAACTGGAACGCGAAGAAAAAGTCTCCTTTGTGCGTGAGCAGTTAGAGCAAGCTAAGTTAGACATGACGGCATTGCGCGCCGAGCGCGATGTGGTGACTCAACAATGGGACGCTAATAAAGAAACCCTACAACAAGCCAAAGGACGTTTTTCTTCATTAACGGCTCTACAACAAGCAGCATTAGGTGAAAATGATCGAAGCATTACAGCCTGGTTAGAAAAAAACGAATTACAAAGCAAGCCACGCTTAGTGCAATCTATGACGGTGCAAACGGGTTGGGAGCGTGCGGTAGAGACTGTGCTGGGCTCGCATCTTGAGGCTATTTGCGTTGATGATTTTAACGCCGCACAAGCATTGCTAGGCGACACGCCTGATGGCCAGTTTGAATTCTTTATGGCTGACGGTGTATCCAGTTCCACGAGCAGTAATGCCCAAACATTAAGTAGCAAAGTAGAATGTGAGCTGCCGGTTAATCATTTGCTAGACAGTGTTTATTGCGCAGAAAATTTAACGCAAGCTAAAGAAATTGCAGCCAATTTACAAGCCCACGAATCAGTGGTTTGCCAAGACGGCATTTGGCTGGGTAAATCTTGGCTTAGAATTGCCAAAGATAAAGATGCGCAGGTCGGTATTTTGCAGCGCGAAAATCAATTAACCGAATTAACGGCTCAAATTGAAACCTTGAGTGTTGAGGTTAATGATTTGCAGACCAAATTTGAACTCAGCAAGCAAAACTTGGTGCAGTTTGAGCAAACCCGTGATGAACTACAGCAGCAATTTAACCAAGACAATCAATCGTTGTCGCAAGCTCGCGCTGAGTTTCAAGTGCAGCAAGAAAAATTGCAACGTGGCACCACGCGGTTAGAGCGTATCAGCCATGAGCTGAGTGACCAGCAAAATAAATTGCAACAAGCGCAATCAACGTTAGATGCGGCTAACATGGTTTGGCAAGAGGCCTTGAGTAGCAGTGAGACGAATGCAACACGCAAAATTGAATTAGAGAATTTAGGTGAGCAGTATAAAGAGCACTTTTCGCAAACACGCGATCAAGCCCGCTTAGACAATGAACACTCGCACAAAATTGAATTGCGGGTTGGGCAATTGAAGCCTCAAATTGAAACGCTACAAGCTAGTATTGACCGCGCAGAGCAACAATTACAAGTTATGTTTGAGCGCAGCGCAATGTTAGCTGAATCATTAGGCGAGGGCGAAGGGCCTGTGGTCGAGTTGCAAGAAAAACTCGCTGAAATTCTGGCGCAACGCGTTAGCGTTGAACATGAATTGCAAGCTGTGCGTCAACAGGTAGAAACCGTTACCCAGGAAATGCGTAATGCTGAAGAAAAGAAAGAAAGCATTGGCGTGCAAATTGAGCAAATGCGCCGCAGCTTAGAAGAAAAACGTTTAGAAGGTCGCACGGTTGATGTGCGCAAAAATACCATTGAAGAGCAAATTGTCGAGCTTGATTTTGAGCTAGCCGTTGTGATTCAAGAGTTGCCAGAAGATGCTGATTTACAAGCTTGGCAAGATGAAGCTGAAAAAATATCTGTTCGTATCTCTCGTTTAGGCGCCATTAATTTAGCAGCGATTGACGAATATAAAGTACAACTTGAACGTAAAGAATATTTAGATAGCCAAAATGCCGATTTGATTGAAGCGGTCACCACGCTAGAAAATGCAATTGCTAAAATTGACAAAGAAACGCGCGGTTTGTTTAAAGAAACTTTTGATAGAGTGAATGACGGTTTCAAAAAATTATTTCCAAAAGTTTTTGGTGGCGGCAGCGCACACTTAGAATTAACCGGTGACGATTTACTAAACACCGGCATTTCTGTTATGGCCAGGCCCCCTGGTAAGCGTAACACCAGCATCCATTTGCTTTCAGGTGGTGAAAAAGCGTTAACGGCGGTGTCGTTGGTTTTTGCTATTTTTGAATTAAACCCTGCACCCTTTTGCCTGCTCGATGAGGTTGACGCGCCATTAGATGACGCCAACGTCGAGCGCTTTTGTACCTTGGTAAAAGAAATGTCTAAGACCGTTCAGTTCTTGTTTATTAGCCATAATAAAATTGCTATTGAAATGGCCGAGCAACTCACCGGTGTCACCATGTATGAGCCAGGCGTGTCGCGTATTGTGGCTGTGGATATGGAAGAAGCTGTGAAAATGGCCGCTGCATAAGGCGGTTAGGTGTACGCTTTTTGAGCGGTAATGAGAAGACACGAGCCGCACTTCGCTAGTTTGATTTTTTTTACAAAAATTGTTGAATAGTGTGGGTGCAGAGCGGTAGCATTTCTTGAGAAACTGAGTAAAATACCCCCTATGTTACGAACTATTTTACTTATTCTTGGTGTGTTGATCATATTGGCTATTGCTTATGATGGCTGGCGACGCAAACAAAAGCGTTTGCGCCGCATGCAAACTCGTGGTGTATTGGATGTGCAGCATGATGATGAGACCTTATTTGAGCGGCATGAGCAAGCTGCTGCTCAAAACATTCCTGAAGCCGATATTCCTACTGTAGAGATTATAGACGCGCCGCCTGAAGCACTGTTTGTCAAAAATAAGGTTATAGCGCTGGAGCCCGAGGCTCTCAAGCCAAAACCCAAAGGCTCACAACCGGTGGAGATTGAAACGGTGGCTATTAACGAATCGGCCAATGAAGTTATCGACAAGCCTATAGAGCCTTCTAAAGTGCGCTCGGCCAATGAAGTGATTCCAGAATCTGTTGCACGTAAATCTAAAAAAGTTGTCGCCCCAGTAAAACCTCCCAACGTGATTTCCTTAACGGTTATGTCTGTTAATTCTCGTCCTTTTGCGGGCTACGATGTTATTCACGCCTTAGAAGAGAATTATTTGCACTTTGGTGAATTTGATATTTACCATCGCCATAAATATCGTAACGGCAAAGGGCCTTTGTATTTTAGTGTTGCGTGTGTGACCAAACCAGGCACCATTAATCCTAAAAAAATCGGTGAACTATCGACTCCCGGATTAATTATATTTATGGAACTCGATAATCCCAAGCATGACCGCGTGGTGTTTAAACTCGTGCTGGCCACGGCGCATCAGCTAGCCAAAAAGTTAGATGGCGTGGTGTGTGATGACCGCCGCGTGCCTTTGCGCGAAGGAACACTTCGCGTGTACGCAGAAAAGTTAAAACTGTAGTATTGAGCTAGCATGAAAAATGAATCTCCGGCACAGCGTATTAAGTCTTTAACTCAGCAATTACGCACCCACAACCATGCCTACTATATTTTAGACGCCCCCAGCATTCCTGATGCGCAATATGACCGCTTGTTGCGTGAACTGCAACAGCTTGAAAGTGAACACCCGGAATATTTAAATCCAAACTCGCCAACGCAACGTGTCGGCAGTGACCCTATCAGTGCTTTTTCTAAAATTAAGCATGCTAAGCCGATGCTTTCGCTTGGCAACTCGTTTGACTATGAAGAATTACAAGCCTTTGATAAGCGTATTCAAGAACGCTTAAAAACCTCGCAAGAGATTGAGTATGTTTGTGAGCCTAAGCTTGACGGTTTAGCCGTGAGTTTACGCTACGAGCACGGGCAACTTATTCAAGGCGCGACCCGAGGCGATGGTGCGATGGGTGAGGACATTACTCACAACATTCGCACCATAAAATCGATTCCGCTTAAGCTGCAAGGCGATAACATTCCCGCGGTATTAGAAGTGCGCGGTGAAGTTTACATGCCGCTCAAAGGCTTTAGCGATTTTAACAAACGCGCTGCAGCAAAAGACGAAAAAGTATTTGCCAATCCACGCAATGCCGCGGCAGGCTCGCTACGCCAATTAAATTCTAAAGTCACGGCGCGCCGACCCTTGGCGATGTATTGTTATTCTATTGGTGAAGTTATTGATGGCGATACTGGAAGCACACAATGGGACATGCTAGAAAAGCTAGCGCAATGGGGCCTGCGCGTGAACCCAGAAATACAAAAAGTCACCGGCATTGCTGCTTGCTGGCAATACTATGAACGCTTAGGAAAAAAGCGTAACAAGCTGGCTTATGATATCGACGGCATTGTGTTTAAAGTGAATAGTTTTGCCGAGCAGCAACAACTTGGTTTTGTGTCACGCGCACCGCGCTGGGCGATTGCTGAAAAATTTCCTGCTCAAGAAGAAATCACCTTATTAATATCGGTTGATTTTCAAGTGGGCCGCACAGGTGCCGTAACACCGGTTGCTCGCTTAGAGCCCGTGTTTGTTGGCGGTGCAATGGTCAGCAATGCCACCTTGCACAACATGGATGAAATTGCTCGTAAAGACGTGCGCATAGGCGATACCGTGGTTATTCGCCGTGCTGGCGATGTTATTCCTGAAGTGGTATCGGTGGTGCTTGAGCAGCGGCCTAAAAATGCGAGGCAAATTAAGCTGCCTTTGCAGTGTCCTGTTTGTGGCTCTGGGGTAGCTCACCCTGAAGGTGAAGCGGTGGCGCGCTGCATGGGGGCATTGGACTGTCCTGCACAGCGCAAAGGTGCTTTTGAGCATTATAGCGCGCGTAAGGCGATGGATATAGATGGCCTGGGTGAGCGCATCATTGCCGTGCTGGTTGATAACAAAATGTTAACCACCTTCGCCGACATTTATAGTTTAGAGCGCGATAGCCTCGTTGGTATCGAGCGCATGGGTGGAAAATCAGCCGATAACCTCCTAGCAGCTATTGAAGCGAGCAAACAAACCACCTTGGGTAAATTTATTTACGCGCTGGGCATACGCGAAGTGGGCGAGAGCACGGCGAACAACTTGGCCAATCACTTTGGTAGCATTGCCGCTATAGCGGCCGCAGATTTAGACACCTTACAAGCAACCCCAGATGTTGGGCAGGTTGTGGCCGCTAACTTGCAAGCTTTTTGGGGTGAATCGCACAACCAAAGCATGGTTAACGCTTTGCAAGCTGCGGGTGTGCACTGGCCAGATGTGCAGGTACCCAGCCTTGAGCAGCAACCCTTAGCAGGCAAAATCTTTGTGTTAACCGGTACCTTAACTATCATGGCGCGTGATGAGGCTAAAGCGAGTCTTATGGCGTTAGGGGCAAAAGTGAGTGGTAGCGTCTCGAAAAAGACCGATTATGTGGTGGCGGGTGAATCAGCCGGTTCAAAATTAACCAAGGCCCAATCTTTAGGGGTTGCCGTCAAAGACGAGGCTTGGTTGCAGCAATTATTGAGTCAGTACTAAGCGGCGTCCACGGCGCTCATTTGGCCATGATTGTAACCTAATAATTCACGCATTTTTGCTTGAATAACTTCAATAGCAATACGATTTGCACCACCACGTGGGACAATAATGTCAGCAAATTTCTTCGAAGGTTCAATAAATTGTAGGTACATAGGACGTACAGTTTGTTGGTATTGATCTAACACCGACTCCAGGCTGCGGGCACGCTCATTAATATCACGTTCAAGGCGACGAATTAAGCAAATATCGAGTGGGGCGTCCATGTAAATGCGAATATCGAGCATTTCACGCAATTTAGGGTCGGCAAATAATAAAATACCTTCAATAACAATCAGCTGATGCTGTCCAACCTGGCAGGTTTTATCGGAGCGTAGATGCTGGCCGAAATCATAAGTAGGAATTTGTACCGTTTCACCATCCTGTAATTGCTTGATGTGCTGGCATAATAAGTCATGATCAAACGCATCGGGGTGATCGTAGTTGATTTTGCAGCGTTCATCATGAGATAAATTAGGGCGGTCTTTATAGTAAGAATCTTCAGAAATAATAGTAACTTGGTCAGAGCCGAGTTCTTTAACGATGGTGTTAGCGAGTAAACTTTTGCCCGAAGCGGTGGGTCCAGAGATGCCGATAATGATGGTTTTGCCTTGCATGAGGATACCTGAGTTGTTGCTGAGGGGAGTATAGCAGAAAAATTGCCTGTGTTAATACTTGGATTGTAAGTGATGGCGCATTTATTAGTAAGAAAACACGTCGTTGCGAGGCCAAGGGCCGCGGCAATCTTATGAATAGCAGAGCGTTCTAGAAAAGGGTTGCGTTGCTACACTTCTCGTTCTGGTGATTTCAACAATACATTCACCGCGCCAGCACCGCCTTGGTGCTTAGGCGCGCTGCAAAAAGCCAATACCACGGGGCAGCGGCTCAAAAAGCGATTTACCAGGTTTTTTACTGGCGGTTCGGCGTTTAGGCTGGTTAAGCCCTTGCCGTGAATGATATGAATAACCCGGCAGTGGTGAGCTAAGGCTTGTTGAAAAAAACTATCTAGTTGGTGTTCTGCTTCGTCCACGGTGTAGCCATGCAGGTCCAATTCTGCATCAATAGCCAGCTTGCCTTGGCGTAGCTGATGCCAGGTTTTGGGTTGTAAGCCTGCTTGGAAATAGCTCAATTGACAGTCGGAGTTAACCGGTTGCACGCCAACATCTTGGTTGATAGGCAAGCGGTTGGATTCAGTTTCCTGAGGGCGGCGCCGCGCTTTAGGGACAACCTTGCTATGGTGTAAGGTGTTATTTTTAACTAGCGGCTGGGTGCCTTGAATACTGGCTCGAAAAAGTGCACTGTCATCATCTTCCGTTGTCATGCGGGTCTCCATTCATGCTTACTGGTAAGCATTATGTTATTATTAGCTTTAGTCATCGCTAATCTCAAAGGGGATCGGCAATCATCAAACACACAGCGAGTATAACAAATGCAGAGTAAAATAGTGTCTTATCAAACAATTGGCGAAGCCTTAACCTGGGCAGAGCAAGCCTTTACGGAGGCCGAGCTTTACTACGGCCACGGCACTGATAATGCCTGGGACGAAGCGGTGGCTATTTTACTGCCGACGTTGCAATTGCCGATTAACGCGCAAGAAGAGATTTTGTTACAAACGCTAACGCCCACGCAAGCCCTGCAACTTGAGCAGTTATTTAAGCGCCGTATCGCC
>JAWUVP010000088.1:0-32139 GCA_034112285.1 Gammaproteobacteria bacterium | reverse complement strand
AAAGGCGCGTAAAAAAGCGCGGTTTTTATTAAGCACATACGCTAAAATATATTCCGCTTCTAAACGGGGTTGCTCATAGGCACTCAATTGAGTGCTCGCCGTATCTAATACGCTTTGAACGCTATTCATCGCCTAATGCAGCAAGCTGATCGGCTTGATATTCTTGATTGAGTGGGTCAATCACCGCCCCAATATCGCCTTCCATAATTTCAGACAATTTATAAAGCGTTAAATTAATGCGATGATCGGTAACCCGACCTTGAGGATAATTATAAGTACGAATTCGCTCAGAGCGATCGCCACTCCCCACCAAATTGCGCCGCGTTTCAGCTTGCTCTGCATCCTGCTTGGCCTTTTGAGCCGCCAACAAACGGGACGACAATAGGCTCATCGCTTTCGCTTTATTTTTATGTTGCGAGCGCTCTTCTTGGCACTCCACCACCGTTCCGGTGGGGAGATGCGTCAGACGAATGGCCGAGTCTGTTTTATTCACATGCTGGCCACCCGCGCCAGAAGCACGAAAGGTGTCAATGCGTAAATCAGAAGTGTTAATTTCAATTGCGCCGATTTCATCAACCTCGGCAATAATGGCCACGGTGCAAGCAGACGTATGAATACGACCTTGCGATTCAGTAGCCGGTACACGTTGTACACGATGTGCGCCAGATTCAAATTTTAAATGTGAATATACATCTTGCCCACAAATGCGGGTAATTATTTCTTTATAACCACCATGCTCGCCTTCGTTTTCGCTCACAATTTCAACTCGCCAGCCTTTGCTCTCAGCATAACGGCTATACATGCGAAATAAATCACCAGCGAAAATCGCCGCTTCATCACCGCCCGTGCCAGCACGAACTTCAAGGTAAATATTGCGCTCATCGTCTGGGTCTTTGGGTAGTAGCAATACATTTAACTGCGCCTCGAAATCGATTAATTGCTGCTGCGCACTGGCTATTTCATCTTCAGCCATGGCCTGCATATCCGCATCATCATCTTGCAACAACTCTTCTGCCAGCTGCTTGTCGGCTTGCGCCTGCTGATACTGATTAAAAACGCAGACTACCGGCTCAATTTGAGCATATTCTTTAGAGAGCTCACGAAATTTATTTTGATCATTAATCACATCAACATCACTCAGCAATCCACCCAGCTCTTGATGCCTATCCACTAAATTTTCGAGTTTGTGTTCAATTGAGATTTTCATGCCAGAGATTGTAACGAAATATGGGGAAATAACCAGGATTTAACCGGTTTTAATTTGTCTGCAGTGTTTTATCAAAGTTTGAAGCCACGCGAGCTTCTTGCGGGCAAAAACTTGCGGATTAAAAAGCCGTTTCACACACGCCAGGAACACGCTGCAACTGAGGTAAGGAATCAACATAGGCCTCCAACTCCGCTATAACACTCCCTATTAAAGAGACAAATCGACCCTCAGGGTGACAAGTTTTCAGCGCTTGCGCTAACAGCTCAATAAAAGCGGGGCGAAACGCTTGATATTCATAGCAGCGATCAATATCTGCAAACATTTTTCGGGCATAATAGATAACACTATGCGCCACCTCACGGTGTCGCACAGCCAATGAAGGCTCAAATTTTGACACGTATAAATAATAATACATATGAAAAATAATGAGATAATATAAGTTTGTTATTTCTGTCTTGTGCTTATCACGTTGAGCGGCACTCATGAGCGTCATTTTCCCCACCCCAAGGTACTGAAAGGCAAAGGCCGGAAAGGGGTAAGGTTCGCCTTTTTCTTCAGGAATTTCTAGGTTAGCGCCCTCTATCATCTTATTGAGAAACAACAATAGCATTTTTGCTAAGGATTGTGCACTTAAAGAACTTTTAAAGACAGAATGTCGATAGCTTGGCTTAACGTAAGCCTCGTTAGCCTCATTATATTTGGCCAGGCATACCTTCAAAGCTCCAAAAGTGGCTCTGCCGGCAATATAATTAACGATGGTCTCATACTCAAAAAAACCTAACACCGCCTTTAGTTTAGGCTCATACAACATTAATAACCATTTTATTTGTTTTTCTTCGATTATTGGCTTTTCTGCTTCGATTACGACGGGCTCTTCTTCGAACATTTGAACTCACTTTTTATTAATATACACTCTAACTGAAGTCACTTAAATAGGGTGCGCTGAAGAGACCCTGCATTATCTTTTCTATGATATCAGTTAATTATTAAGTATTTATTAAATCGGCAAGGCTATTTTGAAAATTATGCCACGTAATTTTTAAATCGTATTATCATGCATAAGGTATGTAACTTGATTCATATTAAGGCTGCCAGGAGTATGTTTAGCCTCCTGACTGACGGCATTACAACACCCTATTAGTAAAATTGCTAATACGCTAAACGAGGGTGTTGTGTTATATTGCGTTAAAATAACACAACAAAGGAAACCTGATGCTAAACAACAACACTCTTTACGACTTATTAGCACATCCCTTTTGGGAAGAAGTCATGTTTATAGAAAATAACAATTGGGTGCAATACATTTCCCAAACCCCTGCTCAAACCAAACAATCTTTTTTAAACTGTGTTCTTGAAGGGTTTTACCCCTTGACCGCTTTATCGCCGGTTATTTACCAACGTGTTTCTGCCTTGACCGAAGGCAAAACCAAAGCGCTTTCACAGCAGATTTATCAAACAGAATTGGGGCAACACCCGTTATTAAAAAATAGTGTCTATCTTAATATAACGCATGCACGCCAATTTAAAGAATTGATAGAATCATTAATGCCTGACTTATCACTGCCCACGCCATCGCAACTATCGTATCAATATACCCAAGAAAATAACCTACAGCATGCCTCCCTTACACAAGCTATTGCCATGGCTGCCATTGTTGAATATAACGCCCCAAAAATCATCCATGGACTTGAAGAGTTTGTTGCACAATGGCAAACGCATTGTAAAATTCCAAGCGCACAAATAAAGCGTAACTTTATGCTAGAACATGGCTTGCTTGAAGGAAATGATTGTGAAGAACAACATATTGCCATGATAGAAGAAATCTTAGCTGACAACAAAGCAGAAATCAATGAAGCAGAATTTAAAAAAGAGTTAATTAGCTTTAAGCTCAGGTATCATCGTTTGCTCGAAAACGTTTACAACAAGATCACTGCATTATATTTTCTTAAACAAGCTGCCTGACATGTCTTTTGATACTGCCATATTTCTAACCCATCGGTTTTTTAATTTATATGATTTTGAACAATTAAAACTAGCGGAAAAATTAAGGTTTGTTGCTATCGTGGCTAAATCGGCAGAGCCTTCTATTTCAGCGGAGGTAAAAGCACACTTTGATAAAATTGTGTATATCGATCAAGAAGTACACTGGCCGCATCCACTTTCATATTCCCAAGCAAATGTTGTTGTGCGAGTAGAAATGAGTTCCAAGTCAGTAGTCATTATTTGCAATGACGATGTCAACATGCTTAATGCTGGCAAGCTTCGAGAAGCCTATCGTTTGAGCGGAATGTATGAAAAACAAAGCTTACTATTTAGTAACAAAATAGACATGAAAGAAGCGCTCAAAAAAAGTCATATCCTCACACCAAAATTTCAACTAATAGATGTTCGTCGTTATAAAGGAAAGGACGAGAAATATTATGCAAGCCTGGTTCATCAACTCGGCTCACCTTTCGTGCTAAAACCCTTTAATGCCGCATCAAGCCTAGGGCTTAAAATAGTTAAGAATTCGTCTGATTTCTTCTCTATAACCGATCCAAACATGATTGATAGTTTCGAGGTTGAGAATTTTATTGATGGAGAGCTTTATCATTGCGACACCTTAATGCAAGATGGGGAAATTTTATTCCAGGGCGTGGCAAAATACTCAAGACCAATGGGAGAGTTTCTGCAAGGACGACCAATAGCAACAGAAATACTTATTGATGAGACCCTATTAACAAAAGAAATGAAAAAATTTACTGAAACTGTTTTAAAATCATTTAAGATGACTGATGGCGTTAGTCATACAGAAATATTTCGCACTAAGAGTAATAAGCTTTATTTTTTAGAAACCGCCGCGCGCGCTCCAGGCGGACTGACAGTGCCGGCTTATGAAAAGGCGTATGGCCTAAATTTACTAACGCTTGATTTTCATACGCGAATTTTTAAAAAGCTGCCCCCCATTTCCATCACGCCTAAAGAAAAACTCTATGTGGGATGCAGTTTTTTTCCATTATTTGATGGCCTGATCACGGTTAAAAAATATCCCTACATTAAGAGTGAATTCGAAATGACGTGGACTGTCGAAACAGGCACAAGAGTACAGCGCAGCGATTCGCTTTCCGATACTTCTGCAGTGCTGTTACTATGGAGTAGAGATAAAGGAATGTTTATGTCTGACTTAACAACCCTATACGATTTCGAATGTATTACGGTTACCCGTTGATTAGTTTTTCTTGCTAAGAAACAGTACTGTGTCAACATGAGCATTCTGGATTGCACAAATTAACGGGGTATCACCCATTTCATTTTTTTTCTCAATATCCGCGCCATGCTTAATTAGACAGGAGACCATATCGGCATAGCCTTGATAGGCCGCCCAATGTAACGCGGTGTTGCCTCTTTTGTTGGCCACGTGAATATCTGCGCCATGTGCTAAAAGCCGCTCGACGGCAGAAAGCTGATTAACGTTTGCAGCCCATGACAACGGCGGGTCACCATCATTTTCCTCGGCGTGGATATCGGCTTTATGTTTAATCAATAAATCAATGATATCAACGAAAGAACTATTTGCAGCCCAGTGAAGCGGCGTTTGATTGCTGCGATTTCTTGCGTTTACTGATTGCTTATGTTGAATAAGCAAACTAACACACTCAAGATTATTCTGTTTTACAGCGACATGTAACGGCGTGTCGCCGTCACGGTTATAGAGTAGTAATTCATCACCGGTAAGCTGAAGCAATTTATTATCTTTGTTTAGAAGCGCTGCTAAATTTTTAAAGTCATTATCGAAGGTCGCATCAAAAATAGCGCCATTATGCTCAAGCACCTTTTCATTCTTCTTCGCGATAGCAATGAGCTGTTCAATATCTACCGTATTATGATCAATGTCCACTTTTATGCATCCTGTATTCCCCTGAGGCAATCTTTTTGCCCGGAGCTAACTTTTCCTATTATAAATGTAATACCTGCAATCACCAAAGCAATTAAGAGTAAATCACGATATATATGCACATAATTTATTGCTGGGGTTACATGCAAATTTGTATTCGACACCGTTAAGCTGGCAATAATGACCGACATATAGGCTGAATATGAAATAAGCAAAAAAAGCAGCCCCATTACGCTGCCCCGCAGTGCTTTAGGGATATCTTTGGTAATGGCTGCAATAAGCGGCGGCATAATACAAAGCTCACCGATGGCCAAAAAAGCATAGCCTGGTATAAAAATAGCCAGTGATATTAGATGTTGTTGCACCATGGCTTTGTAGGCGCACACGGCAAAAACAGCAAAACTGATGGCCGTAAAGAGAAAGCCTGCTGAAAACTGGGTGAAAATCGATAAGCTCGCTTTTTTAGCTTTGGATTTTTGCCAAAACCGTCCCATAAGCGGCGCAAACAAAACAATAAAAAGTGCTTCAAATGAGATGAATATATTTGCTGGAACAGTCCATGAAAAGAACGACCTATCTACAAACTTATCGGTAAAAATAACCAGCGAATCACCGATTTGATAGGCAATAGCGAAAAACACAATCGATAACGGCATCACCATTAATAGTTTTAAAATGGCCTGTCTCGTTTTTTTTTGCAACGTAAAAGCACGTTTAACAATATATGCAATGGAGCAGATGCAAACAACATTTAAAACAACGCCCAACATTTTAAAATCATTCGATAACAAGACACCGGCAAACACAATAATGCTAGTAACAAGAGTAGCAAAAAAAGCAGTCGTTTTTTTTACGGGAAATCTCTCTAAATAAGCTTTATTTAAACTGCCAGCATATTTATTTCGATTAGCAATAAAAAATATTAGCAGAAAAAACAAATTAAGGCATAAAGATAATATTAAAGCGGGGCGCCATTGATCATTAAAGGCTAATAGGCCATATACAAGAGGGCCCATCAACGCCCCTAAGTTTGTTCCTATATAATAAATAGAAAACCCTTGTTCTCTTGCTGTATCTTGCTGTTGATAAAGATTGCCGATCAAGTTCGAGTTATTAGGTATAAAAATACCGACACCCAAAGAGATAAAGATTAAACCGACAACAAATAAGTGCGGGGTTGATAATAATAAAACATTACCCAACAAGGATAATGTAATGCCTATTAATAAAGAGTTTTTAAAGCCATAAACCTTATCCGCTAAAAAGCCACCGAGTATTGAAAACAAAAAAGTCAATGCAGTAAAAGTGCCGTATAGATGATACGCACTAGGATAGCTATAAGACAAATGCTTAACCAGATATAGTACGAGTAGGGATTGAATTCCCCAATAATTAAATCGCATCAACAATTCTGCAAAGAATAAAATATAAAGCATGTAGGGTTGTTTAATGGCTGAAGAATGTTTGCTTATTAGTTGAATGACAATTCCTCCTAATTTAATAACGTGTTGTTCACAAAGAATTTAACTGTGTCTGCACCTCGACAATCACACCACAAACTTTCATATTTTCTCTATAAAGTGCCGGAGGGATGTTTTCTTTCAGTGGCATAAGATACATAGTATCCCCATCATAAAACACACGTCGCATCAAAGTCTGACTTGAATTGGGTGCTTCAATAAGAATGATGTCGCCTTCGTTACAACTTTTATTGGGATCAATTATTATGGTGGAGTCGTAATAAAATGGCGGGGGAAATGATTTACTTTCTATTTTTAGAGCAAAGGCATCATCACTGACCTTAAGACTCGTGGCAGCCCAACCACCCCAGTTTGTAGCATTAATATTTTTCCGAATATTCTTAGTTTGACTGATCTTATCCCACTTTAACACTGGCAGCATGCTACAGATGTTAACTCGCTGCATAGCTTTTTCGCTCAAAGCTTCTTTACCGAGTAATTGCCCCATGGATACATTAAAAAAATCTGCAATGGGCTCTAACGTTGAGATTCGCGGATCAGGCGTTACGCCCCCTAACAGTCTATTAACCGTTTGCTGCTTTAGATCTGTTTTTTTCCAGAGCTCTGCTTCGCTGATATTGTTTGAATCCATCAATTGGAGAATGATGTTCTTTGCTTTTAGTTCATTTTTCATAATACACCCAGATTAACACATTAAAGTGTTGACGAAAAACACTATAATGTGTACATTATCAATGCAGACGCCCTATACCTGACCTTAGCGCCATTATATAGGATGCTTCTACTAATATATACACATACTTGAGTTACATTTGTGTGTAAAAGATAATAAGATCCCAACCAAGGGACACACCCAAAGTCTCGCGGCTCTAACGCAGCGAGACTTAATTTTTAGTATAACCATGCAAGAACGAGTAAGCCGTATAATTTCTAAATAACAATAGAAATATGTGTAAGCAAGGTGGAGTATTGTTATGACCGATGAACAAATTTTTGAAGTGAATAAAATGTTGGCGCGCGAGTTTATTGAAGTACATCTGGACGCCAAGCTTTCAGATGAAAATATACTTTATCTCGCTAATTCTATCCAACATATCGAACGGGCTAACGCCTGAGTCAATGGCCAAAGCTTGATTAAGATTATTAAGCTGACTCATCACGCTTTTCATTAGGCAATTGCAATAATTGCTTTACCCAGGCTAACCATTGAAACCTACCTTGGTAAGCCGCTTTATGCATTTCAACCGTTGGTGCGTGCATCATTTTATTGGTTAAATCTCGGGCTAAACGCTGCACCACAGATTCTGGGGCTTGACCTTTTTGTAAAGCTTTATACGCCTTAGCAACCTGCTTATCACGCAACCCTTCCATGCTTTCACGATAGGTTCGAATGAGCGGTACGGCTTGCAGCGAATTTTGCCAACAAGTAAACTGCTCTAATTCTAGCTGGATAATAGCATTAGCCTGCTCCGCGGCCCGCTCGCGGTGTTGCAAATTATCTTGCACTACTTTTTGCAAGTCATCGAGATTATAAAGATAAATATCTTCGAGCTCACCCACTTCCGGCTCAATATCACGTGGCATGGCTAAATCAACCATAAACATAGGCTTATGTTTACGCTGCTTAACCGCGCGCTCCAACAAACCTTTTCCCAACAGGGGCAATTGGCTGGCTGTGGAGCTAAACACCATATCCGCCAGGCCCAAATATTCAGGAATATCGGCAATACGAATTGATTGTCCCCCCACCCTGTCGGCTAGTTGGACGCTCTTTTCCAGCGTGCGATTAGCTATTATGATTTGCTTCACCGGAATGGCCGCCAAATGCTGCGCCACTAATTTTATAGTTTCTCCCGCGCCAATCAACAATACTTTAGCTTCTTGCAAATCACTAAAAATATTTTTAGCCAAACTCACTGCGGTGTAAGCCACCGAAACAGAATTGGTGCTGATGCCAGTTTGCGTGCGAACTTTTTTGGCAACACTAAAGACAAAAGGAAATAAATAGCCTAAGTAGCGCCCCAAAGCAACTCGCTCTGTTGCCTGCCGATAAGCTTGCTTTAATTGCCCTAAAATTTGTGGCTCGCCCAACACCATGGAGTCTAAGCCCGTGGCCACCTGCAATAAGTGCACCAAAGCCGCTGTATCGGCATACTCGTACAGATACGGCAAAATAGCCTTGCCCACTCGCTCAGCTAGCCAAGCATCTAATGCCGGCAAATGCTCAGTCAAGGTAATAAATTCGCTACGATTACACGTGTGCAAGCACACGACAGTGCTCAACGACTCAGGAAGCTGCGCATCAATACAGGCCAAACTTTCACGAATAGCTAATGGGGCTGATTTGTAATTAACACCAATAATTTGTAACACAAGTGTTCTCGTTCATTTTGCCTTATTTTAACACATGGTATACTCGCGCTATGAAAAAATTTGTCATCATAATTCTTACCCTAATACTAACCGGCTGCGCTACACTGCCTGCCAGCCAAAGCGCGCTGAATCAGCACATGAGCTGGCCAGCCCGCCAAGCGCAACTTAAGCAACTCACCTCTTGGCACATTGCCGGCGCTACTGCAATCCAAACGCCGCAACAAGCCCTTAGCGCCTCCATGACCTGGCAACAGCAGCAGCAACACTATCAAATTGCTTTATTTGGCCCTTTAGGTGCCGGCCGTGTTAGCTTGTCTGGTGGGCCAGGCAACGTCACCTTATTAGCCAATGGCAAACAATACACTGCGCAAAGCCCCGAAATCATTATGCAAGAAGTGCTGGGATGGCAATTGCCGGTTAACAATCTATTCTACTGGGTACGCGGCTTGCCCGCCCCTCATTTACCTAGTACGCCACGCTTTGATGCCTTTCACCACCTGACGCAATTGCGCCAACAAGGCTGGAAAATTGACTATTTACGCTACACAACTGTTAACAACGTTGATTTACCCAGTTTAATTAAATTACAACATGCTGATTTAATCGTCAAAATGGTTATTAGCCATTGGTGAGCGACAAAAAATGCATAGCTATTTCGATATTCGCTAAAATTCGCACTGCCTCCTTATTTTTGCTACATTACGCTCAATATGAAAAAGCTTATACTACCAGCCCCGGCCAAACTAAATTTATTCTTACATATAAATAGCCAGCGCGACGACGGCTTACACGAATTACAGACCATATTCCAATTGCTCAGCTATGGCGATAGCCTGAGCTTTACTTTGCGCAACGATAAAGCCATCAATCTCAACTCCCGTATTCCCGGTGTCTCGACCGAGAATAACTTAGTGATGCGTGCCGCCAAGCTCATGCAACAACACGACAAAAAACGTCGCGGCGTTGACATAGTGCTCACCAAACGCTTGCCTCTTGGCAGTGGTTTAGGCGGAGGCAGCTCTGATGCCGCCACCACCTTGCATGCATTGAATGACTTATGGGAAATTGATATGCCCATTTCCATGCTGCTCAAGCTCGGCTTGCAACTGGGGGCCGATGTGCCTGTGTTTGTGCAAGGTCAATCTTGCTGGGCAGAAGGGGTGGGTGAGCTAATCACGCCGATGACATTGCCCGAACCTTGGTTTGTGGTCATTTCTCCACAAGTCAGCATTTCCACCGCAGAAATATTTTTCGATAAACAATTGACAAGAGACACGCCAAAACAGACAATGTCCTCCTCCTTAATAGAGACCGGTGAAAATAACTGCCAAGCAGTTGTTTTGCAGCGCTACCCTGAAGTGGCAGAAGCCTTAAATTGGCTAAACCGCTTTGGCACAGCACAAATGACCGGTACCGGAGGATGTGTATTCGCTCGCTTCATCGATAAAGACGAAGCCCAAGCTGTACTAGACGAATTGCCAAAAAACTATAAAGGTTTCATTGCGCAAGGATTAAATCAGTCACCACTCTTGACTAGTCTTGGTACAAACCGGTAGAATACCTCTCCATCACTGGGACGTCGCCAAGCGGTAAGGCACGGGGTTTTGATCTCCGCATGCGCAGGTTCGAATCCTGCCGTCCCAGCCATTTTTCTACAATCACATTAAGGATGCCACTGTGTCTGACATTACCTTGCTTACTGGTAACGCCAATCCTATTTTGGCCCGCAACATCGCAAAACACTTGAATCTAGATTTGTGTGACATTACAGTGGGTCGATTTAAAGATCAGGAAATCAATATCCAAATTAATGAGAATGTGCGCGGCAGCAATGCTTTTATCATTCAATCAACCTGTGCACCCGCAAACGATAATTTGATGGAGCTCGTGTTAATGGCCGATGCACTACGCAGAGCCTCGGTGGATTACATCACCGCTATTATTCCTTATTTCGGCTACGCCCGCCAAGACCGACGCGTACGCTCTTCACGCGTGCCCATTAGCGCCAAGGTTGCAGCAGACATGATAGCCTCTGTAGGCATCAACCACGTTATCACCGTTGATTTACATGCCGACCAAATTCAGGGTTTCTTTGATATGCCCGTAGACAACGTTTATGCCACGCCGGTGACCTTTGAAGATATTCATTCCAAAAATTTTGACAACTTAACCGTCGTCTCGCCCGATGTAGGTGGCGTAGTACGCGCCCGCGCCATTGCCAAACGCTTAGGCGATGCCGAATTAGCTATTATTGATAAACGCCGCCCCAAAGCCAACGAAGTGCAAGTCATGAATATTATTGGTGATGTTGCTGGGCGCGATTGCATTATTGTGGATGACATCGTCGATACCGCCGGCACCTTATGCATGGCCGTCCAGGCCCTAAAAGAAAAAGGCGCACAGTCAATCACCGCCTATGCAACCCATCCTGTTTTATCTGGCCCGGCCATTGAAAACATTAACCGCTCCGCGCTAGATGAAATTGTGGTCACCGATACAATTCCTTTATCCGACGCAGCCAGAGCTTGCCCCAAAATTCGACAATTAGATATGTCGCCTTTTTTCGCGGAGATTATTCGCCGCATTAATGATAATGGCTCAGTTAGCTCGATGTTTGATTGAGTTTTCTGATGGGCCACGATGAACGCAGGTTTAGAGTGGCCGTAAAAGGGCCGACGATTTGACTCTCTATCTACCCCACTTGAATTTTCTTTGGCAAACAAATCGTTACCCTTAAACCTTCTTTTGTATTACTCAAAGCAATATCTCCGCCTTGAGCGTTAATCACTTCTTTTGCAACCGCCAAGCCTAAACCAGAACCTGGCAACGTTGAAGTTCGTGCGGTATTCACTCTATAAAAAGGCGTGAAAACTTGCTCTAGCTTATCTTCTGGAATGCCGGGGCCTTGGTCTTGAATATGTATCAAAATATTATCAGCTTCCAAAACCAGCTTTACTTCACACTGGGTACCATACTTAACCGCGTTTTCAATTATATTGGTAAAAGCGCGTTTCAACCCCAACATTTTTCCAAAAAAAGTTAAACGAACTTGCAAAGTTTTATATTCTACCGTCTTGCCCATATCTTGCATGTCATCACAAATAGAATCGAGCAGTAAATTTAAATCAAAGTTTTGTTCGCTTTCATCCGAGTCTTGTTGACGTGCGAAGGCTAATATTGAGCTGATCATCTGTTCCATATCATTTAAATCAGCAAGAGTTTTATTTTGTAGCTTATCGTCCTCTATCATTTCAGCGCGTAACTTCAAGCGGGTAATCGGCGTACGCAAATCATGCGAAATTGCCGCTAACATTTGTGTGCGGCTATCGACTAGTGCGCGAATATTATTTTGCATACTATTAAAAGCCCGTATTACCGTGCGCATTTCATCTGAACCTTGCTCAGAAATGGCTGGCGCTTTAATGTTTTTTGCAAAACGTTCCACTGCCAAGGTTAACGGTGCTAAAGGTGTAGAAATATATTGAATCACCCAATAACATAGTAACAATAACAACAACAATAATACGGTTAGGCAAAACAACATCGTAATATTTTGCCACATGTGATCGGGTTTTCGACCCTCAATATTTAAATAACCTCGGCGCGGCAATTGCACCGCAAGATTAATGCGCTTTTGCTGCTTGTCTAACGCTTGATGCAACGCCCAAACATCACTGGTTTGAACTAATGTCGCGCCCGGCGTCGGGGCTTTAGTAATGCTATAACGCAACCACGAGCGGGCTTGATGCTCCATCACATTACGTAGCTGGCGTTTGCGCACATGCTGGGTTAACACCACCACCGAAATCACATCGCGTTTTGCTTGTGCCATATTAATATTGCGACGGTTTAGGCCAATGTCATAATTAAACAAAAGCATGCCCAAAATACTCAAAATAATAATGCCAATTAATAAACCCACCAAGCCGCGCACACCGCGCTGGCTATTAAACAAATTATTCATAGCTCACATCCGCATTAAATTGATAGCCACCACCACGAACCGTTTCAATAAAACTCGGGTTTTTAGCATCGGTTTCAATTTTTTTACGAATCCGCCCTACTTGCACATCTATAGTGCGATCAAATGGCCCCGCATCGCGATTGTGAGTAATATTTAATAACTGATCGCGGCTCAAAACACGATTCGCATTTTCCAACAACGCCAACAACAATTCATATTCGCCATTGGTCAAAGGAATCGTCACCGCATCGGGTGCAATCAACTTACGCTTGTTACGGTCTAGCGTCCAATTAGCAAATTTGATGTTCGTCACCTTCACTAATTTTTCTTGCTCGCGCTGCGCACCCATCTCACCCGACGTGCGACGCACTAAAGATTTGATTCGCGCCAACAATTCACGTGGGCTAAAAGGTTTCGCCAAATAATCATCGGCCCCCATTTCTAGGCCCACAATTTTATCGGTATCTTCACCCATGGCGCTAAGCATAATAATCATTACCGCAGATTTTTCACGAATTTTTCGACAAAGACTCAAGCCATCTTCACCCGGCAGCATCACATCCAACACCACCAAATTAACATCGTGCACAGCAATCACCTCTAAAATATCCACCCCATCTTGGCGCGTGATCACGTTAAAATTCTGCTTTTGCAAATACCCTTGCAACAATTCTCCAATCTCAGGGTCATCATCCACAATTAAAATATTTATCTCACTACTCATAATTGAGTCCTATTAACCATCATTATTAGAGATTGAATCTCCCACCAAATTAAGCATTAAATACTACACGATATCTCTAACCAACGCTGTAACAACATTGTTACATATTTTTCAGCCGCTTTCACATCACACTTACACGCCCCCCCTAAACTGAGCAACATCAACGAACAACAGCGGAGAAAAAACATGAAACAATTAACCAAAAGCTTAACCGTCGCCGCCGCCCTCTTTACCGGCATTGTCGGCATGAGCATCGGCACTAGCGCCAGCGCTCATCCATGGGGCTCGCGTGTCATCATAAAAAAACAATGTTGGATGACCCGCTGGGGCCACCAATGCCGCATTGTGGAACGTGTACGCCCAGGACGAGGATACCATCATCGCTGGCACCAAAATTACCGTCGCAACTACTACGCCGGACCCAATGTCATCGTCTCTCCACCCTCAATTCATATCGGTTGGTAGACCCCTCAATGGCTACATTGCAAACATAAATAAGGAAGAAAATAATGAATATAAATATCAAAAAAGTAACAATGAGCATTGCCCTGATAGCAGGATTAAGTGGTCTCTTTATTAGCACGACTGTCAGTGCCCAAAACTGGAACAAACGCACCGTCGTCAAGCATGGCCACCATAAAGTGGTTATCAATCAGCACTGCCGAGGCAATGCGCGCCATCGCGTTTGCCGCGAAAATGTGCGCCGCAAACCCGTGCGCAACCATCATCCACGTCGTCAATGGCGCTATTGGTGGTAACCTCACTGCAGCCTGCCCGGCCCACCGGAAAGGCTGCATTTTGGACTCAAACACAGCCTCTAACCCAGCAAAAACCGCGTGCATTTTACCCATAATCTGCTAAAATCCGCCCTCGGGTTGTAACTGGTCGCGGTTGCAACAATTTTTTTATTTAAAATCAAGAAGTTAGAGGAAATGACTATGTCAGAAAAATTTACTTTACAAGCAGAACTTCGTCATGACTTAGGGAAAGGAGCGAGCCGCCGCCTACGTCGTTTGAACGATCTAGTACCTGCTGTTATCTATGGTCTTAAAAAGCCAGCGTTATCTTTAACATTAGTACATAAAGATGTTATGAAATTAACACAAGATGAAGCCTTTTATTCCAGCATTTTGGAAGTTGAAATCGATGGCAAAAAAGTGCAAGCCGTGCTTAAAGACATGCAACGCCATCCTAGTAAAGAGCGTATCTTACACTTAGATTTTCTACGCATTAATGCTAAAGAAAAATTAACCATGAACGTGCCATTGCATTTCATTGGTGAAGACGTTTGTGTCGGCGTGAAAATGGGTGGTAAAATAACCAAGCTCATGACCGAATTAGTCATTGAATGCTTACCTTCTAACCTACCAGAAAGCATCGATATCGACGTGACTGATATGCCATTAAACACATCATTACACATTAAAGATATTGTTCTGCCTAAAGGTACTGAGTTAGCACATGCTATTGAAGACGAAGCACATAATCACCCAGTGATTAGTATTGCTGAGCCTAGATTGCAAGCAGAAGAAACTGAAGAAGCTATTGACGTGCCAGCTGCTGACGTACCTTCTAAGCAAAAAGAAGATGGTCCAGACAAGGCTTAATTAATGGCTAGTTTAACGCCAATTAAGTTAATAGTAGGGCTCGGTAATCCGGGCCCTTCTTACGAGGACACTCGACATAATGCAGGAGATTGGTTTGTGCAGCAAATTGCAGCACGCGAAAACCAAAGCTTTAGCGAAAAACGTAAATTTTTTGGCCTAGCCTGCAACGTCAATATTACTGAAAATGCCGTTCACTTATTAATTCCCACCACCTTTATGAACTTAAGCGGCCAGGCCGTGAGTTCGGTGGCTAAGTTTTATGACATTGCCCCAGAAGAAATATTAATTGCCCATGATGAGCTGGATTTGAGCCCAGGCATCGCGCGCATTAAATTCTCAGGTGGCCATGGTGGCCATAATGGCTTGCGCGATATTATTAAGGCCTTGAATTCAAAAGATTTTTACCGTTTACGCATTGGCATCGGTCGCCCACCCCAAGGTGCGGATGTGGCAGACTTTGTGCTAAAACGCCCCACAAAAAGTGAGCAAGCTGCAATTGAAGATGCCATTTACGACACGCTAGCTGAGCTGCCACTGATCGTAAAGGGTGAAATACAACAAGTGATGAAGAATTTACATAGTGATTAAAACACACGCCGAGGAAAAATGTTATGGGATTTAATTGTGGAATTGTTGGCCTACCCAATGTGGGCAAATCAACGTTATTTAATGCATTAACCAAAGCTGGAATTGAAGCGGCGAATTACCCGTTTTGCACCATAGAGCCCAACACCGGCGTGGTGCCAATGCCTGATCCGCGCTTAGATGCTTTAGCCGCCATTGTTTCCCCCGAAAAAGTCATTCCCACCAGCATGGAATTTGTTGATATTGCAGGCTTAGTGGCCGGCGCGGCAAGCGGTGAAGGCTTGGGCAACAAATTTCTATCTCACATTCGCGAAACCGACGCTATTGCTCATGTGGTGCGCTGCTTTGATGATGACGACATCACCCATGTATCAGGCGGCGTAGATCCCGCTTCTGATATAGAAACCATAGACACCGAGCTCATCCTCGCTGACATGGAAATGGTAGACAAAGCGCTGCTAAAAGCCACTAAAAGCAGCAAAAGTGGTGACAAAGACGCCATTAAAGAAAAAGCCTTGCTCGAAAAAGTGAAAGCCCACCTAGATGCCGGCAACTCAGCTCGCAGCTTAACGCTAGACTCAGAAGAGCAACTAACCCTACAAACTTGGCACCTAATTACCTCCAAGCCCGTATTGTTCGTAGCCAACGTTGATGAAGAAGGCTTCAACAACAACCCTTACCTAGACAAAGTACGCGCCATTGCCACGCGAGAAAAGGCCGAAGTGGTTGCCGTGTGCGCCTCAATAGAAGCCGACATCGCCGAGCTGGATGAAGCAGACAAAGCCGAATTTATGCAAGAGCTAGGCATAACCGAACCCGGCCTAAACCGCGTAATACGTACCGGCTACGCCCTACTCGATTTACAAACCTACTTCACCGCAGGCCTAAAAGAAGTGCGCGCCTGGACAGTGCCCGTAGGCTCCACCGCCCCACAAGCCGCAGGCAAAATCCACACCGACTTTGAAAAAGGCTTTATTCGCGCTGAAGTCGTTGGCTACGATGATTTTGTCGCCTCAAAAGGCGAAGCCGGTGCCAAAGAAGCCGGAAAATGGCGCTTGGAAGGCAAAGACTATATTGTGAAAGATGGCGATGTGGTGCATTTTCGTTTTAATGTATAAACGGGCTACCTAGCCCTTTATCTTCAGGGCTCTAACCCTTGCGCAGTTTAACCTGTTAAATTGCGCAAGCTATTGATATAAAATATGATATAACCCGCCCCTGCTTATATCATATTTTATATATTTATCTCAGGTTTCAACCGGTAAATATAAACTTAAGACTCACCAAAACGGACATTACTCCGCTTCTTGCAGTTTGCAGTTTGCAGAAAATTTTGAGCTTTTTAAGATTTGTATCGTGCTATAAAGTAAAACCTCTCTCTTTGCAGGCGATAATACAGTACAAGCAGAAGTAGATGCGGAGAATTCTACAATTTTCATTGCGCAGCCTATGTCTCAAAATCCCTCTATAAACATCGCGACAGACAATTTTTTACTGTCACGCTACTCCGAGGAATAAAGCGACCGGAAGAAGGTTAGCTCGAGTTCAGACAGGCTACATCGTTGCGAGGAGCGCAGCGACGTGGCAATTGTAAGTTGATTTTGTGCTCTTACTGAAAGCATGAGATTGCGAGGCCGAAGGCCTCGCAATAACAGCTATTTACTTACAACATTTTACGTAAAACGTATTGCAAGATACCTTGGTTCAAATAATATTCCATTTCATTACCGGTATCAATACGACATAGCAACGTGATTTCTTTACTGTCGCCATTAGGGTAATGTACTACCGCTTGAATATCACACCGTGGCTTAAGGTTATTATCGATACCTAAAACGTCGAATGTTTCGGCACCGGTCAAGTTTAACGAGTTGCGTGTCATGCCATCTTTAAACTCTAAAGGAATAACACCCATACCAATTAAATTAGAACGATGAATGCGCTCAAAGCTTTCCACAATTACTGCCTGCACACCTAGCAACATGGTGCCTTTGGCGGCCCAGTCGCGCGATGATCCCATGCCGTATTCTTTGCCGCCCACCACAACTAATGGCGTGCCTTCTGCTTGATATTGCATGGCCACATCGTAAATTGGCTTGATGGCATCGTTACTGTAATGCTTCGTTAAGCCGCCTTCGGTGCCCGGCACCATTTCGTTGCGAATACGAATGTTACCAAACGTACCACGCATCATCACTTCATGGTTTCCGCGGCGTGAGCCGTAAGAGTTGAAGTCTTTTTGTGCCACATCATGCTCTTGCAAATATTTACCAGCAGGGCTATCGGCTTTGATGGCGCCGGCAGGTGAGATATGATCGGTGGTGACGTTATCGCCTAACAGCGCTAACATGCGTGCGCCCGAAATAGGCTTGGCATCTGGTACTTCTTTGGTTAAGCCTTCAAAAAATGGCGGTAGGCGCACATACGTGGAATCAGGATTCCAAGCATAGGTTTCACCTTTGGCCACATCAATGCTGTTCCAATCTGAATTGCCGGTAAACACGTTGTCATATTGCGAAGTAAACATTTCACTAGAAATTTTGGCCACTTCGGCTGCAATTTCGGCATTACTAGGCCAAATATCTTTTAAGTACACTGGCGCGCCGTCTTGGTCTTGCCCAAGCGGGCTGCTTACCATATCAGTTTTAACAGAACCCGAAAGAGCGTAAGCCACCACTAATGGGGGCGATGCTAACCAGTTGGCTTTAACCAGCGGATTCACACGACCTTCAAAGTTACGGTTGCCTGATAAGACAGAGCAAACTGCCAAGTCGTTATCGCTCACAACTTTGCTTACCGCTTCAGGTAAAGGGCCCGAGTTACCAATGCAAGTGGTGCAACCATAACCCACAATGTTGAAACCTAAATCATTTAAATAAGACAGCAAGCCGGTTTTCTCTAAATATTCGGTGACCACTTTTGAGCCAGGGGCCAATGACGTTTTCACCCAAGGCTTGACCGTCATGCCTTTTTCAGCAGCTTTTTTAGCCACCAAACCTGCGGCCAGCATCACACTCGGGTTAGATGTGTTAGTACAGCTGGTAATAGCCGCAATCACAACGTTACCATGATACATGTCATAGCCTTCACCGGTTGGATAAGCTTGGTCGTAGTCGTCCATGTTGATAAATTCTTCGGCAGCTACGCGAAAAGCAGCTGACATGTCAGATAAAGCCACCCTATCTTGCGGACGCTTAGGCCCTGCCAAACTAGGCTCAATAGTGCCCATATCTAAAGATAAGGTTGAACTAAACACCGCTTCAGGCGTGTTGGCGTCATGCCACATGCCTTGTGCTTTAGCATAAGCCTCTACTAAATCAATCGTCTCTTGGCTACGGCCAGACAAGTGTAAATAATCTACCGCAATTTTATCAAGCGGGAAAATACCGCATGTTGCGCCATACTCTGGCGCCATGTTGGCAATGGTTGCTCTATCTGGCAACGGCAAGTTTTGCAGACCTGGGCCAAAAAACTCAACAAATTTACCCACCACACCGTGTGCACGTAACATTTGCACGACGCGTAAAACCAAATCGGTAGCGGTTGTGCCTTCAGGCAATACACCGGTTAATTTGAAACCGACCACTTCAGGAATTAACATAGACACCGGCTGACCCAGCATAGCCGCTTCCGCTTCAATGCCGCCCACACCCCAAGCTAACACGCCAAGGCCATTAATCATGGTGGTGTGCGAATCAGTGCCCACTTGCGTGTCGGGGTAAGCGACCATGCGGCCATCAATTTCGCTGCTCCAAATAGCTTTAGATAAATACTCTAAATTCACTTGGTGACAAATGCCGGTACCAGGAGGCACCACGCCAAAGTTGTTTAAGGCATCTTGCCCCCAGCGTAAAAATTCGTAACGCTCTTGGTTGCGACGCATTTCAATTTTGGTATTATTTTTTAAGGCAGCTTGTGTGCCAAACTCATCCACTTGAATAGAATGGTCAATCACCAAATCAACAGGATTTAAAGGGTTAATACGCTCTGGGTTACCACCCGCCGCTTTCATCGCGTCACGCATGGCCGCCAAATCAACCACCGCTGGCACGCCGGTGAAATCTTGCATTAAAACACGCGCAGGGCGGTAAGCAATTTCGACGTTAGATTTTTTGTCTTTCAACCAAGCTGAAAAAGCTTGCAAGTGCTCAGGAGTAACCGTGTCACCATCTTCAAAACGCAATAAATTTTCGACTAAAACTTTTAATGAAAACGGTAGTTTAGATAAATCACCCAATTGTTTTTCTGCTTCCGGAATGCTGAAATAATCGTACTCTTTTCCTTGTACGTCGAGGGTTTGTTTTGCGTTATAACTATTGCTGCTCATAAAGGGCTCCTTGATAGACTTGCAGTGCTTAAAATAAAGAAAAATTATAGCATAAGCGCGACTTGTGGTCATGCGACATTTCCCATAGAATAGACGCAATTTCAAGCAGTTGGAGCACAACATGAGCAATGTGACCGTCGCTATTTTTGACAACCCCATTAATGTCGATATTGCCAAGGATTTACTCACCAGTGCCAAGATTGAATGCATGACTCAGGGCGACTCATACGATAGCTTATATCCCGGCAGCCCTGGTGGTGCCGGCTATAGGCTGATTGTTGGGCAAAAAGATGCCGAAGAAGCTTTCAAGATTTTACAAGAACACGATTTAATTTAAGGATACCCCATGCGCCTTTTACACACCATGCTGCGCGTTAGCAATTTAGAACATTCACTGCGGTTTTACACCGATATACTCGGCATGCAACTACTACGCAAAAAAGACTACCCCAAAGGCAAATTCACCCTCGCCTTCGTGGGCTACGCCCCTGAAAACGAAGCCGCCGCCATTGAATTAACCTACAACTGGGACACCGACAGCTACGAGCACGGCAACGCCTTTGGCCACATTGCCATTGAAGTGGACAATGTTTATGAAGCTTGCGAAAAAATCACTGCTGCCGGCGGCACCATTACCCGCCCAGCCGGGCCAATGAAACATGGCACGACCGTGCTGGCGTTTGTTAAAGATCCTGATGGATATTCTATAGAGTTGTTGGGTGCGAAATAAAACAACTCGCTATAGCCGTTGCGCCAAAAATTAATCATGGACATTTTTCAACGACTGGCACAATTAAAAAGCTATCGCCGCACCCTTATTGATAACCTCAATAATGAACAAAGCGTGGAACACGGCGGAGTGCATTATAAAGAACAAAAAGCAGACGCACTTTTTATTGAAGAGCGAGGTAAATTAAAACATTCGCGCTATCAAAATAAAACCCTCAATTATTATCAATGGCAGCTAACCTTACAACAACAATTAACCTTGCGCCATTTTCGCCAACAACGAGAGGGGGTTTTGCTTGCCAGCTTTGACTTGGCATGTGACGCCACAACGTTTAGCACGCCCCCCTTTCACTGCGGGCAAGATTGTTATCAAGCGCAATTGAGTGTTGATGCTCAAAAAATAGTTTTACTATGGGATATCAAGGGGCCAAAAAAAGATTGCCTAATTGAAAGTCATTATAGTCATTTTTAGTTGTAAAACTCTAAGCCTAACTCTTATTACACTTTATAACGAACGCAGAACCTTCAGGGGCTTGCTTTAGGTTTATTTTATACCCGGGATATTAATGGCATTAAGAAAATAAATCACTCCGTAATCACTACCACTTTTTTGAAACTCAGCCTCCCTGCCCACTGGGCAACACTTATCACCAAACGATGTCTTATCTGTCAATAGAGCATGAACATCCACTCTGCGTACTGAGCGACAATAAAAATGATTCATTAGCCTCTCAGTGAATCAACCAGATTATTTAAATGTTTTTCATGCAGTTTGAGCTCGCGCACCGGGTAGTGATGTTTATCTAAATAATCTATCACTATTGCGGCATTATTTTTGGTCTGAAACATCAGAAAAGCACATAAATACAGGCTGGTTCGCCCATCTCCCCCAGCGCAATGAATGAAAGGATTTTTTGAGGAGCTATTATAATATGCTGTCAAGCAATCTATGAAAGCTAACAGCTGGTTTTTACTGGGATAGAAACAAAGCTTACTAATGATGTTTTGTTGCAACACTTCAAGGTAATCAGATAGGTCATAAGCACGACAAAAAGCTTCATACAGCTGAGGCCGAGCAGCATGCTGAAGAGCGGGAGTTAACGTCTTCATTACATCACCCACTGACATCCCTTGCTCTAAGCTCTGGTTAAACACAACAAATTCTGGCGAATTCGATAGCGTAGAAAGCGAGCCAAAAGCAAGGCGTTGATTCATTTCAAAGCCATCATCCAAATCTAAGTCAACACCCTGATAACGACTCACCACATTAAGATGTTTCGAATGATAATATGCAACAATATTTTCATCAGTCAGGTCATGTCTAAACATGGAATCTTTGATCAGAATAATTCTTAATCCCTCATAAGCTCTTAAACGCTTCGAGTCTAATAAAACGATGTCCGTTATATGCATTTTTTTATGGACGGCAGAAAGCTCACCAGGAGAATACCAGCCATCGGATTTATCTGGGCTAGAACCAAAAACACCTAAAAATTTTCCAGCAACGGTGATCTTGTGGTATTTATTAATATCGTCGGGGTTAACAATTTCTATTTTATAGGCACCTAGTGGCAAGCCTGAAAGTCGCGAATGCACACGCGTGGAGACAGGCATGATAGCGATACTCTTATTGTTTTTATATTCAACCTGAATACTACAGAACAAAGCTTAATGAAAAATTAACCAGCATAAGTTTTTCCCCTCCCCTTTTCACCAACATTGTTTTTATCAAGCAAATACTCTATAGCCTCCCATATAAAAAAGGTCAAATCTAAGCGAGATGACGATAAAAAAATAGGTTGCAAAAATAAAAATGAAAAACATCTACAACGTCAATGTCAGCATTGACTACGCCCACGCTGACAGCACACAACTCCCCGCCAATTGGAGCACGATAGCTTTTGGTGACATGCATGGCATGTGCATCAAAATTAATTTTATTACTGGTTAGTATTGGCGTTATCTCAAACGTGGTCGCCATGCGCTTAGTCGCGCTTTACAATCGGCACATTGAACTTAATAATTACTATGATAAGTGGCTCAACATTTGCCAATTCCGTGACACCTTACTCGCGGCACCTTGCCAGTGGAGTGAAAAGCAAATAGACGATAAAAATATTATATTAATCGGCGATTTGCTATCTGACCGCGGCCACTGCGATTTTTATATTTTGTACATTCTTCAATACTTATACATAGAAGACATCAACTACAAAATTTTATTCTCCAATCATGACAGTAATTTTTTGCGCATGATGGAGCAATTTATCTTTAAACAGTCCGACTTTTATTTTGAGTTGGCAAACTATTGCGATGTATCAATGCAGGAGTTACTCTATGTTTTATTTGGTACAAATGAAAATATATTAGGCCATCGTCTTGTTAAAAATCTGATTAACACTAAAATGCTGTGTGGCGCCATTGATTTCAATAAAAGCCCTGAATCTCGTGAATCAGAAAAACTCAAACAACTAGAAGAATTACACTCAATTTATACTCAACACTTATGCTTGCTGCATCACCAACGTTTTGATGGCAATGATTACTTTTTTACCCATGCACCAACCAACACACGCTACTTGAGCTTACTCGCCAAGGAATTAGATATTGAAATATCTCCTTTCTGGCACGATGATGACTATCATAATAATATTGACATTTTCAACCAAAAATTTAGAGATATAATCAACTTCAAAGAATTATCTAGCCATGAAATAAAGTCGCAGCTAGAGCCGAGGCTGTCAATTGGCACTAGTACAATATACCGCCGCACACACACACATTACTATATAATTTCCCTTGGACACGAAAAATCAGCCATCCTAATATTAACAAATTCTACAATGTTTTCGGCCATCTTGGCGCCAACGCCTTCGACGGCGATCTAAAGCTAATCAACTTGGATGCTGGCAACGATGTGGGCAAACATAACGAATTAGTCAATCGAAATTTAGCCAAGCATGATCTTACTATAGAAATTCAGCAGAGCTTTATAAGCGGGCCTGTGCCGTGTTTTGTTTATTAATTCATAATAATACAGTTGCAGGATGATTTTTCTGCCATAAAACATTCTTTATGTATCTCAATTCTGTGTTATATAACGCTCAACGCCCCATAAAACAGTGCCCACTAAACTTAATACGCAAATTAATAGTACAGAAACATTAGAAATATAGTTTGGTATCAAAGTACTCATGGAAAAATGCAAGCCCTGCTGATGGCTGAATAAATCAGTAAGAGACAAATGCCTCAATTCGCTTACCTGCCATAAAAAAGCAATGACCAAGAAAAAATAGTGTTTTCTTATAATAAGGTAAGATAATAGCAGTGAACACCCCCATCCTAGTAATGGTGGAATCACCCAGAACTCAAACATACTCCACTCTTGTTGTGTCCAACACCATGGCTGTATTGATGGTATACGATAAAAATCAAATATTGTCCAAACACTAAAAACCAGGCCTACTATGAAAAGACAGCCTACAATTAAACAAATTTTATTTAGCCAGTGTTTTCTATTTTCAGATGCAATCAGCATGATATGTTCCTTATTTATTTTTCCCACCATCGCCATTTTAAAATCCACCAAAAGGTTCCTGTTATAACTAACAAGTAGTCAATCAAATCAACAATCGCTCCTATATTATCAAGTGGGTAAACAAACCCATTCGTAATTATTTGTTTCACATTCATCAAGTCATTATTCAAGACATGAGACATATACATCAGCGCGAGAGGGAAGGCAAAGAATTTACGTTTATAGAGTAAAAATACTAAACCCAAATAGATCGCTGTATCAAATAACGTCGTGCCCCAAAAAAAACTCATTAACTGTTTTTGCTCTACCGTCCAGGCTGTAAAATCAATGCTGGGTGGAGCAGCAATTTCCCATATGGCACACAAGCCTATTACAATAGAAAACATCGTTATGATAATATTTATGCGAAAGAACCTCGCCTCATTGTCATGTCTTTTTACGTGCAAACTCATAAATCAAGCCCCTTGCTTTATCCAGTTTTATTCGGAGAAATACAAAAATTATAAATACCATACATCGCTAAACAAAGTGCAATAACGCTACATATAGCCCCAATCTGTAGTATTGGATAAACAAAGCCTACAGTAAAAATTTCTTTTATTGCCATTAAAGTATTTTCAAAAAAGAATAGGATATAAAGACACACCAAAACAAGGCTTGCACTATATCGCAACAAACAGAAAATGACCAAGCTCAAGTTAATTAAATATGAAATTTTAGCTTCGACAGCGAACTTATATGCTATGGAATTAAGGGGCCGAGTTGATGCTTCGCCGCAAAGTGGGATATGCAGCATCCGGCTTACACGGAGATACTCCACAACAGCAATAACAAGTGCGACGCTCAGCATTGTTGCTAGTACATAGCAATAAGGTTTGTTCTTGATTTTACTAAAACCAATCATTTTAATCCCCGCGCAACAAATGGTGCAAGCCACCAATCAATGATAACAGCGTTAACAATAAAATTAACCCATTAGTTAAAAGCATAGGGTAAAGCATACTTAAGTCGATAAAAAGTCCATCCCCAATCCCAAAAGAAGCTGCCAATGGGAATTGGGATATCGTAAAAAGAAAAAACATCAGGGCCAATATATAAACCACTTTATATCGTTTTATGCACAAAAATATTAACGCAATATAGATCAAAGTGTTAGTTGAATATGGGGCATGAAAAAATGGAACATATGCCAATCATTATCTGACCATTCGGATGGCGTCAAGGATGTGAAGTGGTCAAAACTAAACACCGACCAAGTTCCCATAGCAACATCTAGGCATAATAGAACCATAAAGATATTCAAGATGTTTTTTCTAAAATCACTGATTAATGTGATCAAACTTATGCTCCTACTGCCGATTCAATCACTCTAATCCCTGCATATATCAAGTCTAGCACTGTCAGTTATTGTCATTGTTTATTCTTAATGTCATTTATATTGATTTATTGTAAACGTCGACCATGATATTTACGCCAACACAAATTTAAAATCAAAATAATCAGCAGCAATAAAATCAATATGAAACACCATGAAGCAATACCCGACAACACCACCCACATATTCACATAGGCACCTGAGAACTTACTGAAAACACCATGAAAAGCCCACTTCAACATCCCAAAAGGAGAAAATATAGCGGGCCAGATTAGCCCGAGGATAAGCGTGATGTAAGTGAGTAAGATTTTCTGAAACAAACTCATGACAAACAGTATGAAAAAGAATGTAACAAAAAAAGCGTGTCCATTAAACAGCTCAAATATAAAGCTATGCTTAAAAGTCTCTGCAACTTTAAAAGTGCTGTGCCAGCCATAAAGAAAACAGATTAATGACAAGAATGCTGTTGCTTGAAGTACTTTTCTTTTCATAATAAACTCATGGTAATTTTAAGACGAAAAATGGTTATCCTTGCCATTTTCTATTTCACGAACTTTATATGCCAACATTTCAATTCCTACAATTGAAAGACAAAACTCTATTACAACCATTGCTCCCGACAAACTAGTCATCATATAATTCACCTGAGACTTCAACATTCAAATGGCCATTAAATATAGTGTGCTAGCGCTTGAATCTACGCTCTAAATCAAACGCCAGCATCAATAACAGTAACACTGTTACAAACAAATAAGCAATTGAAGCAAGGCCTGAGAATACGCTTAAGAAATCTATGCCATAGCCAAAAAATTTATTAACCACATGATAAACGGCCCATTTAGCAATCCACATTGCATCGAACATAGCGGGCCAAATTAAACCTGCGAAAAACACAACGTAAGTTAACGTTTTATTCCTTAGTAACGCAAATACAAATAACAAAGAAAAATAGATTGCAAAACTCAAATTTGTGCCCAACAAGTTTGCTGAAAACCCCTGGTTAAAATATTCACTTACTTTATAAGTACTGTATAAACTGAACAGAAAGCAAAACAAAGATAATCCTGAGACTGTCCGTAAAAATAATTTATCCATGGTTATTGCCTCCATACAATTCATTGTAATATAAAACATCCCCTCTGTTTCTTTGATATCCAGCTAAGGAATATCATAGAAAAACCTATCTTCTCGGATTGTTTTTTAAAAAGATTGTCACATTAATTACAACAAAAAATAAAACAACGAAATACAGTAAGATTGAAACCCCGCCAAAAAAACCAACTATATCTTGAGGGAAAACTATCTGTTTGAAGGCATAGCATGGAAGCTTATAAAATGGTATAAATGAATCATGCCAATTAAAAAATGAAACCACAACAAAAAATATAATTAATGATACAGTCTGCTGATAACGTGCAAAGAGAATGATTGGCAACCATATTATAACGCTAGAAAGACATTGCATGAAAAAAACCCGCAAGGAATAGTCAAATAGAAAGCCAGTGTATATTACTTGTGAAATATCTATCAAAAGTGAAACTATTCCAGCATACACAATAACCGTTAAATTTCTTTGCATGAGCAACCTCTATTCATATTTAACTTAATACTAAAACGGCCGCGCCAACACATTAAAATGCTGCAGCCAAGCGCACACCCAGTAAAATTGGGCCACCTATTAATGTTGTTGCATCAATCACTAGCCATTTTTGTTCAAGCCAGGCGGCATGGAACACATGGGTGTCAGATCTTGAAATCTGACATCAAAAAATATTAATTACGAATGATTTCACATTTCAAGATCTGACCCTCGCATTCTCGCATTCTCGCATTCTCGCATTCTCGCATTCTCGCATCATATAGGTTAAAAGCTACAAGTCAGCAGAAGTGCTTGTTAACTAAAATCATTAATTCTTTTTTTAACGCTATTACCGTTACGCTATCCAACTCTATTACGCCACATTGATTCATCCGAACAATCCTCTTTAAATAATATTTCCTAGCGCGCACAGGGAGCCCTGCTTGGGCAAGCGCTTTTAAATAATATGTTTCAGCTATTTTATAGCTTTGCTTTACATAATACCCAGAGTAGTAGAAGTCTCCTAAATTCAGATAAGCACGAGCATTACCTGAATTAGCAGCTAACAGAGCATATTGAAATGATTTCTCATCATTTTTTACTAAAGAACTAGCGCTCCCACCTTCATGGTAAAGGTATGACATTAATAAAATGCTTTGCACATCACCTTTGTTAGCGGCCGCCTTAAGCCAGTAAACAGCTTGCTTCCAAGCTGCTTTGATTTCCCTACTAGTCTTAATGCTGCCTACTCCACCCTGCAACAGTAAAAGTCCTAGCTGGCGCATGGCTTTTACATTTCCATGATTTGCAGCCCTTTGAAAAAAATAAAAAGCGGCGGATAAATTATCTGTAGTACCTAGCCCGTATAAATTGGCAATAGCTAGTTTATATTCAACCTTTTTTCCCTCGCTTTCGAGCTTCTTTAGATTCAAATAGCTCACTGCTAATTTTTTAATTTCCTTGCGATTGGGCGGGCAGACTTTGTCTTGTTGCTCATAAAGCTCTTGAAAATGAGCAAAAATTTGACTGGGCGATGCGTTTTCAATTTTCTGCTCCGCAAAGACTATGTTTACACAAAACACCAGACTCAACGTCACTACCGCTCGATAACCACAGGCCTTGCATCGTATCTTCTGAAAATCCATAAACCTTAAAAATCCAACAGTGCTACGATAAAAAAACTCATGCTTTGCTTTTAAAAACCAAATGTATTGTCATAATGACGCTCCCCATCACGCTCAACAATAGCTCGAGTAAACCTAACGTATTTAATATATTAATAGCAAAACCCTCACCATTGTTACTGCCAAAAAAACTATCTATTGGTATGCTAGCCATGTTATAAATAAAGAAAAGGGCAATAACATAAAAAGCCACATAAATACGTTTCAACATCATTAACCAAAAAACCATATAGACTAAAACATATGTGATGTAAGGTTTGGCCATAAAATCAAATGCGGCCCACTCGTCACTCGACCACCTCCATGGCTTGAATGATGGAATATGGTAGACAAGTGATAAAACCCATAGACTTACTAGAATTAAACAGGCCAGTAAGTATAAGTTATATTTACTTAACTTTTTTAGCATCAGCAAGGCTTTCTCTTTCATTTTCAACTCCAGTTATATCGCAACAACCAACACGACTCCCAAAATAATAATTGCCGCTCGATAGTCCCCCACCTCACCCCCTTGAGCTTCCATTCTACTTAAACCATTGCCTAATTCAAGCATCTCATTATCTAAACTGCTTACCGGCTCTATTTCCAAATCGGTTAAATCTTTCTTTTTCAATAGAATGGTCATCTTAATCGAAATATGACCTGAAACATGCCATAAATCATCAGCAATTGAAATATCTTTCGATAAGCTACCAGTAAATTCCTTAATGTCTTCTGTTTCTAGAGCTAGCTCTAAACCTAAAGAGTAGCCTCCATAATCATTCTCAATATTAAGCGATGGTGAATTTTCAAACATTGTATAACTTTTTTTAGGTTCAAAATCGGAAAATATTTTTTTCACTTCATCTTGTAATTCCTGTTTAATTTCTTTGTTACCATACTCCTCAACGACGTCATATTTTTTATTACTTATTGTTAAATTTGCTGAAATAGATGTAGTAAGTACCATAATATATGGCTGTGGATAAAGCGTTCTTGTCGTAACACTCTTCAGGCTTTTAACAGAAACTTCTGCCGCCGGAATCTGCGTAAGACTGATTTTTTCACTCAATGGCAAATTATCTTTTTTTGTGTTTTTTTGCATGAAATTTTGAGAATCATCGCTTAAGTTACTTAGTAAATCTACTGCTGATCCCACCTCCCCTAAATACATATCCAGCAAAGAGCTCCCCACCCCTATCTCAAAACCCTCAACCCCACTAACGCCCCCAGCACTCCCGCCACTCCCCGTATTCATAGCCACCTCACCTTGCAAATAAACCTGCGGTGCCGTAATCGTAATATTCTTTCCGCGCAGTGTCGCCTTGCCACTCTTAAGCTCAATGGCTTTGTTTGGGCCTTGCAGCTGAATCGGTTGGCTATGATCGGTGTTTTGAATCTTGAGGCCTTTGGTGGTTTGCAAGTGTATGTCTTGCTCGCTGTGAAAGTTGATGTCACCTTTTCGACTATTTAGGGTGAGATCTTTACCGCTAGAAATATCGGCATCATCTCCACTGTGCAGCACAATATTGCCGGCGGTGCTTTCTAGTTGCATGTTGCCTTTGCTGCTGAGGTTTAGATTCTTGCCGGCATTGAGGCTTAAGCTTTCATCAATCACTGCGGTGTGTTGGCCTTGCACTGTGCTGTGGTGTGATTGGCTTTTTAGCGTGTGCAAATCTTCGCTGTTTTTAACAATGTTTTGTTGGCTTTGTAGATGAATGTCTCCCACCGAATGCAATTCTATTTTGCTGTTTTCTGCCGCTTCGGTCAGGGTTAAATGGTTTTGAGCTTGGCTGCTGGCCAGTTTAATGCTGGGGCTTTGTGGGTTGTCGTCGAATATCATTTCATGACCGGCTCGAGTGCGGATCACATGTTCGGTGGCATTAGCTTCGGTTACCGGGCTAGTGCTGTTCACGCTGGGTCTGCTGCCTAGAATAAGGGGTTGGTTTATGTCGTCATTTAAAAAACCGACCATCACAGCAGTGCCGGGCGTGAGAGGAAAATGATAGCCCGAGCCATCACCGCCTATGGGTTGCACCATGGGCACACTGAGCAACTCGGCTGGGGCGTACTGATGCTCATCTAACGGGAAACGGAGTTTGTAGTGACCTTGCTCATTTAAGTAAGGCATGTCGGTCTCACCGGCAATATAAGCGCTGGTGTGGTGTATCACTTTATGGGGGCGATTCAACTCTAAGGGCCAAGGTGCGTCGATGTCGATGAGCTGCAATAAACTGTAATAGGGCAACGCACTGCCGGTGGTGACTTGGCTATCTGTGTCCGCCGCCTGCTGTTGTGCATGACGTGTAACGTGAGTGATCCGGTAAGTTTTATTAAGTTCATCCTGCACGTGTCGGCTTAGGCTTATAAGCTTTCCCACATACACGGTTAAGGCATCAGTTTTAACGCGGTAAGTGGTTTTGCTGCCTTCAGGATAAAGCCGTGTTTCCTCAGTTTCTAGCTGCCAAGCTGAAACCGCGGGCCGCTCGTGACCGGTTAGCTCGGCGTAAGTCACCTCTAATGGGTCGTCATCGGTATTTTTTATATCATCGAGTATATGCAAGGTGGGCATGTCATTACCGGGCTGTAGGTAAAAATAATAGCCGTAGTCTGCACAGAGTGCCTCCAAAAAATGGAAGCTATCTTCACCATATTGAAACCGAAACACGGGCTTAGGCACCGGTTTACTGAGGTTCCAATTCACATTAACCCGCTCGGCAATGGGCGCCAGCACGGTGGTGATGATGGTCTTAAGAGGTTTGTTTATAAAGGTTCGATAATGCGTGCAGCGCTGCAAGGTCGCAATCGGCGTTTCTATTTGTAAGCGGTAATTGTAGCGGTAGTGCACCGTGTCAAAATCGAGTAACTCACTTCGCGTGAGCTTGCCATGAAAATGCTGTGTTTCAACCCCATCACTCACGCTCAATGCCGTTGGCGTGCCAATATGGGCGTCGGGCAACCAATCTTGCAATATAAGCTCAGCTGTCCAGCAGCCTGGCTGATTAAAAGCTTCTAAGCTGCCGTTGAAATTAAGCAGCGCCACCTCGGCTTCAAATAAGGGGCTTTTGAGCCAAAGGCATTGGTTTTTACCGTAGTTTGGTTGGCTAGAATAAGGCATGCAGCTCCAAAAAATCTATATTTGCATTATAAATCAATATGAAACAAATTTTAGCAGGTGGCGGAGCAAATGTAAATGGTTGATTGTTACATGCAAACAATGCGCTTGTGGTTTTGATGCGCGCATCCGATCATCTCACCATACAAACCAGATAATTTTCAACTCGATATGCACTTGACAAAACCCTCAGAAAGCTTGAGAATAGCGCCCTCGTCAACTCTGTGTGACTGAGTGAAAAATTTTACAATGGCTATGTAGCTCAGTTGGTTAGAGCACGGCATTCATAATGCCGGGGTCGGTGGTTCGAGTCCACCCATAGCCACCAATAAAATTAATAGGTTACGGTATTTTTAATGTTGTGAAATTCTCTCGGGCAGTTCCGGAGCGCAAATTGATTAACACTAATCATACGCTATCAGGGTTCAGCTTATTCGACTCGCTTGGTGTTTCGATTTCATCTCTGTCAATATCAACTTAAGTACCTCAACAGCTTCC
>JAWUVP010000087.1:0-24300 GCA_034112285.1 Gammaproteobacteria bacterium | reverse complement strand
GCTGGTACCACGCGCTGTGTGAAATTGTTGCGACTCGACCTGGCTCGCTAAAAGAAAAGTTGTTTTATCAGAATGCCATGCGGCTTTATGTTTAGTGATTAAGAATTAGTGAACAAATAAATTTGTTGGGTGTGGCTTGGGGGGTTGCTCGATCAACGCTACCTTTTCAAGCCACGCCGTGAATACATCCCTGTAGGCTCCGCGCCGGCGTCCTGCCGGCGAGGGGCTTGAAAAGGTAGCATTCATCGCGCCCGCAAAGCCTGTGTGGGGTGGAGTGAGAAGGAGCTCGCTACGCTCGGATGATTTTGATTTTTTCTTTGTCGCTGCGCTTTCTTGAAAAAGGGGGGCGATGGGATTGTGCTAGGCTTTGGGTGTGGTGCTCTTCTTGAATTTAATGGAGTGCTTTGTCGCTTTGCTCCTTGCAGTTTTTAATATAGATTATTGTGGGCTGTTAGAGGGGGCTTCTTCTTTTTGAAATGATGTTACTAGCAATTGTTTTGAATTTGTGGAGTTCATTCAAATATGTAACAGACTCTTAGAATGTGGTAACCACCATTCACATTTTCCGATCAACTTTCAGAAGAATATCTCTCTCGAGCATAACTCAGAACAGAACAAAAAATAAAAGCAAAGTAAATATTAAACAGAAATCACATCGATAAAAAAAACAAGAAACAGAAAATAGTCGAGCGCAGCGAGCTCCTTCTTCCCCCCGGACCAAAAGGCTTTGCGGGCGCGATGAATGCTACCTTTTCAAGCCCCTCGCCGGCAGGACGCCGGCGCGGAGCCTACAGGGACGTATTCACGGCGTGGCTTGAAAAGGTAGCGTTCATCACGCCCCCAGCAAAGCCAAACACCCTAGACATTATCTGCAAACGCCTGCCGAGCAGCATAAAGATACAAAATCATAGTCCACAAGGTCAAAAACATAGCCGCATAAACCGTAATATACCCAACTACCAAAAAAATACGATAAAAACCCGGCGTATAAGCAACCAAACAGAAAATAGCACACATTTGCAACAAAGTTTTCCACTTCGCAATGGTCACCACCGCCACATGCGCGCGTTGACCTATTTCAGCCATCCACTCACGCAGAGCCGATACGACTATTTCACGGCCAATAATCACCACCGCAGGTAGCACTAAACCATGTAAATAGTTAACCCCCACTACCATCACTAGCGCGGTAACAACAATAAGCTTGTCGGCTACAGGATCTAAGAAGGCGCCAAACTTGGTGGTTTGGTCTAGTTTACGAGCCAGATATCCATCCCACCAGTCTGTAATGCAGGCGAAGGCAAAGATAAGCGCTGCGACCACGTGGGCCGAGGCAAAAGGTAGATAAAATATGACGACAAATACTGGAATCAGACAGATTCTTAATAAGGTCAAAATATTCGGAATGGATTTGAACATGCTAGTTACCGTGGTTTAATCAATACACCAGGCGCTACGCGCCAAATAATTACGCTGAATAATAACATATAAACCGCATTGCCGGCTAATGCATTACGTAAAAAAGGTAAGCCCGCAACATAGCATTGGCTCAGGCTCGCTAAGCTGTGGGGTTGGTATAAGCTGCTAAGTAACCATGTGCCAAAATTAGTCCATATCCAGTAACCGAAGGTGCTGCAGAGCATAAGCTTTAGCAAGCTTAATAAAGGGCTTTTCGAAATATCGGTTGAGGTTAGACACACAATGCCTAATAAGCCAGAATAGGTGAATAGCGACCAACTACCGAACCAGCTAATGTGCAGTATATAAGACAAACAAAGATCAGACACCAGTAAGCTACACAAGACAATGCCCAGTGCAATACGCCGATTGAATAATAAGGGCGTAAAAATAGCCAGGCTGGTGAGCGGCGTTACATTGGCGGGGTGTGGAATAAGGCGCCCTAGGCTGGCAATTAAAAAAGCTAACCCTGCTGCAAAAAATACCGAACGAAACATATTGTTGCTCCCCTACTTCAAACTTAGCAATTCAACGATTTTAAGACTCAGGCTCAAATCGTTAAGTGTGTAAAAATAAAACCCCGGCGCGCCAAGGCGTTGCAAATCTTCACACAATTGCAGCACAAGTTCAAGCGCTAATTGCTGGCTACTTTGTGGATCATCTGCGTATTTTTCAAACTGTTGTTCAAGCGAACGTGGCAGTTTGACTTGGCAGCGTTTGGCAATGTGTTGCAGTTGCGTAAGATGGGTAAATGGCATAATGCCTGGGGTAACAGAAACGTCAATATTGTTAGCGGCGCAGTTATCTAATAATTTCGCGTAGCTTTCAGCTTGGTAGAAAAATTGGCTAATAGCACTATCAGCTCCCGCCTCGACTTTAGCTTTGAAATGCGTTAATTCTTGCTTGGGGCTGCTTGATAATGGATGCCCATCGGGATAGGCTGCCACGCAGTAATGGTTGTGAGCTGGCGCATGGGTTTGTAAATATTTTAACAGGCTAATGGAGTCTGTAAAATCTGTTGCGCTGCTGGGGTCATCACCGCGTATCACCACAAAATCTTTTATACCTATGGCGGAGTATTGCTCCATTAAAGCGTCTAACTCTATCTTGGTTAAGCGGCTTGCCGCTAAATGTGGCATGATCCGCTGTTGAGATACTGTCGCTAAATGCTTACTGGCGCTGAAAGTTTTATTGGCATCTGTATTTTGAGTGATGGAGACTGCTGAAGCCTGGGGCATGACGTTTGAATCGATAGCCTCTATTGACAAAGCTTGTGTAAACTCAAAATATACGCTCATAAAATATCAACCTAAGTTCGTCCTGCAACGGGCTTAACAAAACTCAATGCAAATGGTGGTAAATCTTAACTGCCAACCCTTCACTAATCCCTTCACACTGCACAATCTCTTCCACACTGGCCTTTTGCAAACCCTGCAGCCCACCAAAACGCTTTAATAGCTCTCGCCTGCGTTTGGCGCCCACGCCTTCAATTTGTTCTAAAATTGAGGTTGTACGAAGTTTCCCACGTTGGGCTTTGTGCCCGGTAATAGCGAAGCGATGGGCTTCATCGCGAATTTGTTGAATTTGATGCATGGCGACTGTATTGTCGGTAAGGGTTAAGGGCACTTGCAAGCCTGGCCGCCAGATCACATCGTAATTGGCATTTCTACCCGGGCCTTTGGAAATACTAATTAACGTAACCGTATCAATATTTAAGTCCTTAAACACCATTATCGCTTGCTGTAACTGTCCTTTGCCGCCATCGATGATCACTAAATCAGGCCAAGTAGTGCCCTCTTTGGCTATGCGGTGGTAGCGCCGAGTTATGGCTTGATGTAATGCCGCATAATCATCGCCTGGGGTAATATCTTTAATGTTAAACCGGCGGTATGATTTTTTATCAGCACCATTTTTATTAAACACGACACACGAAGCCACCGTGGCTTCTCCTTGGCTATGGCTTATATCAAAACATTCCACCCGCTCGGGAGGCGTGGCTAAACCTAAAGCGCTGGTTAAAGCTTGCCAGCGTTGCAACTGTGTTAACGTTTCTTGTACATGCGTGCTTAATGCTTGTTGTAAATTACTTTGGGCTAAGGCAATCCATTGTTTGCGCTCGCCGCGTTGCGGCACACTGAGTTCTACTTTGTGCTCGCTAAACTCAGTGAGTGCAGAGCTTAACCAATTAACATCGGTGGGCTCTAAGTCGGTAAAAATTTGCTTAGGCACACTGTCTGCCGACAAGTAATATTGGCTAAGAAAAGCAGATAGAATGTTCGCTAAGGAATCTTTGTTAAGCTTAAAAAAGTGATTTTTGTTGCCCATTAACTTGCCGTCTTGCACATTGAGAACGGTTAAACCAACCTGCTCTAACTGAAGACCAATAACCACTACATCAAAGTTGCCGCTATCTTGCATTACATGTTGTTGCTCTTGAATAACATTCAGCTTGCTAATTTGATCGCGCAAATTTGCTGCGACTTCAAAATTTAACGCCGCGGCGGCTTGCTGCATTTTAATCTCTAACTGCTTCACCAATTCTTTGCTTTTACCACGTAGAAACAATTCTGCACGGGCAATATCTTGTTGGTAATCTTCAGGGCTAGCCAGCCCCACGCAAGGCGCGCTACAACGTTTGATTTGGTGTTGCAAACAGGGGCGTGAACGATTGTTAAAAACACTTTCCGTACAGCTGCGAATTTGAAATAATTTTTGCATCAGCTCCAAGCTTTCTTTTACCGCTAAACCATTGGGATAAGGCCCAAAATAATTTTGATCTTTACGGCGCACACCTCGGTAAGAATAAATTCTTGGAAATTGTGGGTGTTTAGACAAAACAATAAAGGGGTATGATTTATCATCACGCATCAAGATATTGTAACGCGGCCGCAACTCTTTAATTAAATTATTTTCTAAAATTAAGGCTTCATTTTCACTGTGCGTAACCGTGACTTGAACATCCGTCACTTTGGACATTAACAGCTGCGTTTTACCGCTATCGAGATTTTCACGAAAATAAGATTGTAAGCGCTTTTTTAGGTTTTTGGCTTTGCCAACATAGAGGATTTTTGCATCAGCATTATACATGCGATACACCCCTGGTTTAGTAGGGGCATTTTTTAAAAATTGTTGGGGGTCAAAACTCATGTTCCCAAAAATTAACCGCCTCTTATAGGACTAGGTATCTTAACTTTAGATGGCTCTTCAGATTGCTGCGCATCAATCGTTAATTCTTCAAGCTTTAACAAGCCATATTTAATGGCCATGTGGGTTAATTCCACATCAGTTTCCACTTTAAGCTTGTCGAATAAGCGGTAGCGATAACTGTTTACGGTTTTTGAGCTTAAACACAGTTTATCTGCAATATCAGGCGCTTTTTTACCATTAATAATCATTTGCATAACTTGTAGTTCACGCTCAGACAAGGCTTCAAAAGGCGAATCATCACCTTCAGCCAAATGCTGCAGGGCAAGTTCTTGGGCAATTTTGGGGTTGAGATAGCGTTCGCCCTTAAACACAGTGCGAATAGCTTCTTTTAATTCATCAGGGGTGGAATCTTTGCTTAAGTAGCCACGGGCACCTAACTGCAATAATCGAGAGGGGAATGGCTCTGTTTCAATAACGCTCACAATAATAATTTGTGTTTTTTCGGCTGCACGTAAAATTTTACGCGTCGCTTCCATGCCGCCAAGACCAGGCATGTTGATATCCATCAACACAACATCGGGTTGCAACTCTTTAGCTTTAATAATGGCTTCTTCGCCATCTTGTGCCTCACCAATGACATCTATATCATCGGCATCACCAAGAAGGCGCTGAACACCGACTCGGACCAACTCGTGATCATCAACAACTAAAACTTTTATCATGTGCATCCTTACAAAACTATTAGACGTTTTAAAGGGATATCTTACAATGAAAACAGTAACTTAGCTAGAATTTTGTGTTAAATCAGGCGTAATTCTTCATGCCTATATTTGAAAATACTTCAATATGAAACATTAATTCATATCATCGGTTTGTGGTGAAGTTAAACAGTAAAAAAGAGAACACTCGGTTGAAATAATGGCGGAGGGGCAGGGATTCGAACCCTGGGAGGGTCGCCCCTCAACGGTTTTCAAGACCGCCGCTTTCAACCGCTCAGCCACCTCTCCGTACCATAAGGGCAGATTGTACACGAGCGCCTTAAAATGACAAGCAAATAAGTTAGGGCCTGTTTACAATTAGTGTTTTGGGCTGCAAATGCCACTTTTCGCCCCACAGGCACGAAGCTTTTCGTTAAATATAGCCAATATTCGCCTCAAACCTTCGTGCCTGTGGAACAAAAATTGACATTTTCGCTATCCAAAAACTAATTGTAAACAGGCCCTAAACGATTTTTATTTAATCTAACTTGAAAAGGTAGCCATTCCCCCCATATAATAAGGTAATAGCAACACAGGTGGAGACCACAATGCAAATCAACGATAATCACGAAAATTCAGCCATTCTAGAAAAAGGCAGTTCTTTACTCAGCACGCACACCGTGCTTCGCAATACTTATTTCCTACTCAGCCTTACTTTGTTATTTAGCGGCCTAGTGGCTTGGGCTGCAATGGTGACGAATGCACCCTACCCTGGTTTTATACTATCTCTCGCGGGTATTTTTGGCTTATACTTTTTAACCCTAAAAACCAGCAAAAGTAGCTGGGGCCTTCTGAGCATTTTCTTATTTACCGGCTTCATTGGTTACACCATGGGACCCTTTCTTAACAGCTTTTTACATATGTACGCGAATGGTAGCGAGTTAATCATTACCGCAATTGGTGGCACAGGGCTTATTTTCTTCGCGCTTTCTGCGTATGTGCTCACCACGCGCAAAGACATGAATTTTATTGGCGGCTTTATATTTATAGGCCTAGTGGTAATAGTCGTGGCGAGCTTAGCCAATATGTTCTTTAAAATACCTGTTTTACAACTCGCCATTTCAGCGGCAAGCGTGTTGATTTTTTCAGGCTTTATTTTGTATGAAACAAGCCGAATTATTAACAATGGTGAAACCAACTATATTATGGCGACCATTTCGTTATTCTTAAGTATTGTGAATTTATTCCAAAGCTTATTAATGTTACTGGGTGCCTTTAGCGGTAACCGTAACTAATTAAATCACTACACTACACAGCTTTTGGCTATGATAAAAATCATGACTAAAAGCTGTGTAAACGGTTAAGCACTCTTTTACCCCCATTGTTTCTCATCACCCCCTTCGACCGTCCACCTTCAGCGGACATAAATATTTACTGGAATTCTTATCATGAAATATAACTCTATTCTTAATGTCATTGGCAATACCCCATTGGTGAAACTCAATCACGTGACCCGTGAGCTGGCTTGCACTGTGTGGGCCAAGTGTGAATTTTTAAATCCTGGTGGCTCCATTAAAGATCGCATCGGCTACAACATGGTGCAAGAAGCAGAAAAAGCGGGACGCATTAAGCCCGGGGATACTTTAATAGAGCCCACCTCAGGTAATGCCGGCATAGGCATTGCTTTAGCAGCATTGGTAAATGGCTACAAGATGGTAATTACCATGCCTGAAAAAATGAGCCATGAAAAGCAAGTGGTGTTGGAAGCGTTGGGCGCAAAAATATATCGCACCCCAACAGAAGCAGCTTGGGATGCGCCCGACAGTCACATTTCGTTAGCTAAAGATTTACAACAACAAATACCTAATGCACACATCTTAGATCAATACGCTAACCCAGCAAATCCCGGTGCGCATTTTCATGGCACTGCAGAAGAAATTTTACGAGATTTTGAAGGCGAATCCTTAAACATGGTAGTGGCCTCGGTGGGTACCGGCGGCACCATTAGCGGAATTGGTGAAAAATGTAAGCAAACCAATCCCAATATTAAAATAGTAGGCGTTGATCCACACGGCTCTATTTTAGGAGGAGGAACACAAGTGCATTCTTATCAAGTAGAGGGCATTGGTTATGATTTTTTCCCTGAGGTTTTAAACAACGATTTAGTCGACGAGTATGTTAAAACCGGAGATACTGAATCTTTTAATATGGCGAAACGCTTAATTCGAGAAGAAGGTTTATTGGTTGGAGGCTCATCAGGCGCTGCCGTATGTGGAGTATTGCAAGCGGCAAAGAATTTACCGGCAGAAGCCAATGTGGTGGTAATACTACCCGACTCGATTCGAAATTATTTAAGCAAATTTGTTGATGATAAATGGCTGCAAGCAGCAGAGCTGTATCGTTAAGAATAGTTAAACCTATACTCGCAGCGAATAAAATTCAGGCATTTCATTCGCTGCGAGTAGACTAAAGCTTATTTGCAGGCTTTAGTTTCAGTACGCAACCAAGTCTCAGTACGGCCAATAATTGGCAAGCCAATATAACCCCGTAAATTCAATTTACACCCATTATCAGTTATCGTCATACGACCGCGATAAACCTTACCCGATTTAGGGTCTAACACACGTCCACCCACCCAGGTTGTGGCATCATCGGCCTGCATGTTCCAAATGATACGCATTCCTAATATGGGTTTATTTTGTAAAGGGCCATCACATTCTTTACAGACATCTTTAGGGCTTTGGCCAAAGACAGGAAGAATTTTATTAACATTGCCGGCTAAGGTGCCATCTTCTGCTTTATAAATTTTCACCACACTCAGCACTTTTCCTGTTTTATCATCGACTGTTTGCCAATAGCCTGTCGCACTCATGGGTGCCGCAGCTTTCGCAACACCAAACGATAATAACAATAAACCACAACACAAACTCATTACACAGCTTTTCATACCAAGTCCTCGACCGTTAAAGTTAATAAGAATGATATTATATAGTATGTAATGAAAAATCCTGTCATGTTTTCATGCAAAAAAAATTTTTTTTCTTAAATCATCAATTTAAACAAACTATTTTAAAAAAATGAAAGCGTTATTTTTCTATTATTAAAACAAAAAACGATCTGTTTTTACAAAAAAACGTATTTATTTTAGCTATTTCATCAAAAACCATAGATTTAACGTCCATTTATTTTGCATTTTAAAAAAACTATGCTATTTTTATTATGTTCGTATGAACTAACTAGGAGATATTTATGCCACGGAAAACAACTGCAGCGCGCAAGCCTGCCACTCGGAAGACTGCTGCTACGCGCAAGCCTGTAGCAAAAAACAAAACTGCTACTAAAGCAAACACTGCTGCATCTAGCAAGTTGAAGGCTGAAGTTGCAAAACTTAAACAACAACTTAAGACGGCTACTAAGAAAATTTCTGACTTAGAAAAAGCCACTAAAAAGATTAAATCTGACCACAAGAAAAAGTTAGATGACGCTAAAAAAGTTGCTGCTGCTAAAAAAGCTGCTGCTGCTAAAAAAGCTGCTGCGGCCAAAAAAGTTGCTGCTGCCAAAAAAGTTGCTGCCGCTGCCAAAAAAGCTGCTACCGCTGCTAAAAAAGCTGCTAGCGCTAAAAAGAAAGCAACAGCTAAAAAAGCACCTGCTAAGCGTAAAGCTGCTACTAAAAAAGCACCAGCCAAACGTAAAACTGCTGCCGAGAAAAAGTAAGAAATTACTTGCTGAAAAGCCGCTACATGTAGCGGCTTTTTTTACCTGTGAGTTTTAAAATAAGCTAATAATAAGAATTAAAGTGCCGCTAAAACATCACTCCAAACCTTAGCCACATCTTGGCTACCATCAATCAAATTATACTGAAGGTTGTCCACAGCACTATTGGTTGACAATTGGCGATAAAAATCAATTAATGGCTCGGTTTGCTCACGATACACTTGTAAACGCTGGCGCACTGTAGCTTCCACGTCATCATCACGTTGTATTAAAGCTTCACCGGTATCATCATCTATTCCATCTTGTTTTGGTGGATCAAAAATAATATTGTAAATTCGCCCGGTACTGGGGCAAACGCGCCGACCACTTAAACGCTGAACAATGTCTTCATCGTCAACATCAATTTGCACCACATGATCCGGAACAATGCTTTGCGCAGTAATAGATTCAGCTTGTGGTATCGTTCGTGGAAAACCATCGAACAAATAGCCATTGGCGCAATCAGCTTCAGCTAAACGCTCCTTAACCATGCCTAAAATAATATCGTCTGAGACTAACTCGCCGGCATCCATTACTTTTTTGGCGGTTAAGCCTAATTGGGTTTTATTTTTGATGGCATTACGCAACAAATCCCCTGTAGAAATGTGAGGAATGTTAAAATGCTCACAGATATAACGGGCTTGAGTCCCCTTGCCTGCCCCAGGTGGGCCTAATAAGATAATTTTCATCGGTGTCCTAACGTTTACATTGCTAATAAAACTTCTTATACTAATGCAATTTTTAACGAATAGCCATGGGAACTTATGAATATTCTAGTGTTTGATATTGAAACCATACCGGACGTCACTGCTGGTCGAAAATTGTACGATTTGCCCGGCAGTGATGCCGAAGTCGGCGCTGCCATGTTTGCCAAGCGGGCCGAAGAAACGGGCGGATCTGAATTTTTGCGCCACCACTTACATAAAGTGGCGGCCATTTCTGTTGTATTACGCCAAGGCAGCAAACTCAAAGTCTGGTCCATCGGTGATTTAGACAGCAGCGAAGCAGACATTTTACAACGCTTTTTTGATGGCATCGACCGTTATACACCAACTATTGTTAGCTGGAATGGCTCAGGTTTTGACTTACCGGTATTGCATTACCGTAGCTTAGTTCACGGCATCAATGCTGCTCGCTACTGGGAAAAAGGTGAGAACGACCAAGGTTTTCGCTGGAACAATTACACCAGCCGTTTCCACGAACGCCACACAGATTTAATGGACGTGCTAGCCGGCTACACCGGCCGCGCAAATGTACCTTTAGATCAAATGGCCACTATGTTAGGCTTCCCCGGAAAAATGGGTATGAGTGGCGACAAAGTGTGGGATAATTACCTTGCGGGCGATTTAGCCGGCATACGCGATTATTGCGAGACCGATGTACTCAATACCTATTTAGTCTATTTACGCTTTTTGTTAATTCAAGGCAAGCTTAGTGAAGAAGCTTACCAACAAGAATATCAATTAGTCCTCGATACCTTACAATCAAGCAGCGCTGCACATTTACAAGAATTTGCCGCAAACTGCCAAACCTGAGTAAAAAAACAATGAGCAAACGTCGCCGTAAAGCCCCGCCTACAGAAGAATTTAATGCCCACATTCGCTCCCTCAGTCACGAAGGTAGAGGCATTGCCACCGTGGAAGAACGCACCACCTTTATTAGCAATGCGCTGCCTGGTGAAGAAGTTAACTTTTTATATAATAAACTCAGCAAAAAATACGCTGAAGGCCGAGCAGTAGAAATTGTACAAGCCTCCCCTGAACGCGTCACCCCAAAATGCGATTACTTTGGTTTATGTGGTGGTTGCAGCTTGCAGCACATGGATGCCCAAGGCCAGTTGGACCTTAAACAAAGCACCTTAATAGAGCAACTCACCCATTTTGCCGGCACTCAAGCTGAAAGCATTTTACCGCCCTTATTAGGCCCACTCTATGGATACCGCAATAAGGCCCGTTTAGGCGTGCGTTATGTCACCAAAAAAGAATCGGTGCTGGTGGGATTTAGAGAACAGCAAAGCCGCTATTTAGCCAATATGAATCATTGCGAAGTGCTCAATCCGCGCGTCGGCCAACTCATTACCCCCTTGCGTGAATTAATCATGGGCTTAACCGTTAAAGAACAGATTGCACAAATTGAAGTGGCTATTGGAGATGATCACGTCGCACTAATGTTTCGCAATCTTGAAACCTTAACGGCAGCTGACCGAGAAGCGTTAAGCGCTTTTGCACAGCAGCATGAGCTATGGCTTTTTTTGCAGCCCAATAAACCAGAACCTTTAGAAAAACTTTACCCTGCAGATAATGATTTTTATTTAAGTTACCAACACCCCGACTTTGATGTCACCTTGTGGTTTCACCCCACGGACTTTACACAAGTAAACAGTGAGATAAATAAAAAAATGGTCGCACAAGCCATCGATTTACTTGAACTTAATGCAGAAGATGAAGTGCTAGACTTATTTTGTGGATTAGGCAATTTCACCTTACCCATGAGCCGTGCTGCCAAAACAGTGGTCGGCGTGGAAGGCTCCGATACGATGGTGGCACGCGCCCAAATGAATGCAGAGCGTAATGACATTACCAACACTGAGTTTTACGCCGCCGATTTGTGTAAAGACATTGACCAAGCCTGGATAAAACGGCGCTACAGCAAAGTACTGCTTGATCCTGCTCGCAGTGGCGCATTAGAAATATTACCGCATTTGGCCACATGGCAGCCCGAACGAATTGTTTACGTTTCGTGCAACCCTGCCACCTTGGCACGTGATATTGGTGAGATAACAAAATATGGCTATAAATTACTGCAAGCTGGCATTATGGATATGTTTCCACAAACCTCGCATGTGGAATCTATGGCCGTGTTAGTTAAAGTTAAATAACCACCAAACAGGAAAAAAGCACCATGGTAATGGTCACCAGCGCACTACTGCCCTTAAATGATGGTAATGTTGACAGCTCACAATGGCTGCATAACATCGAATCTACTTTCACACCTGACGAAGTTGCACAAATTCGTGCAGCTTGCGCCTTCGTGCAAAACGATTTTGAAATCCTAGCAACGCCCATCAAACTTACCGCCATCAATTTTGGGCTAGAAATTGCTAACGTGTTAATTAAGTTAGAGCTCGATTATGAAGCCATTATCGCCGCCCTACTCTACCCGGTGCTACAATATTCTGAGCTAACTCTGGGCGATCTTGAAGAAGTGTTTAGCCGCCCCATTTGCAAGCTATTAAAAGTAACCCTACAAATGGACAGCTTTGGTGAGCTACAAAACAATACTGCCACAGGTAAGGAAATTGATAATTATCGACGCATGTTATTGTCCATGGTCGATGACATTCGGGTGGTCTTATTAAAATTAGCCGAGCGCACCGTTTTCATGCGCCATATTGACGTCCTACCTAAAAAACAGCAGCAACACATTAGCAAACGGGTGATGGATGTGTTTGCCCCACTAGCAAATCGTTTAGGTATTTTAGAATTAAAATGGGAGTTAGAAGATCTTAGCTTTCTACGCACATCCCCAACTGAATACAAACATATCGCTAAAAGCTTAAATGAGCGCCGTATAGACCGTGAACGTTTTGTAGAGCGATTCGAGGACCGCTTAAAAGAACTGCTGGTAGCAGAAAAAATTGAAGCTGTCATCAGTGGCCGCGCCAAACATATTTATAGCATATGGCGCAAAATGGAACGCAAAGATGTCGGCTATGAAGAAATTTATGATGCCATTGCTTTGCGCGTGTTGGTAAACAATGTAGAAGACTGCTATAAAACGCTAAGTTTGGTGCACCGAGAGTGGCAACATGTACCTGCAGAATTTGATGACTATGTCACCACACCCAAAGCTAATGGTTACCAATCCATTCACACCGTGGCCATTTCGACCACCGGCAAAAATGTTGAAGTTCAAATTCGCACTCATGAGATGCACGAAGCCAGCGAGCATGGCGGCGCGGCGCATTGGGTCTATAAAGAAGGCGGTGGCGAGGATGGGCATCAGCGTAAAATACATTGGTTACGCCAACTGCTAGATTGGCAGCGTGAAATGGCCGTGGCCTCAGAAATTCCCGAAGAAATTGTTAACGGCTTAACCGAAAATCGTATCTACGTGTTTGCCCCTGACGGCCGTGTGGTCTCGTTACCCAAAGATTCAACGCCTTTAGATTTTGCTTATTACGTTCACACAGAAATTGGTCATAAATGCCGTGGCGCAAAAATCAATAATAAAATGGTGCCGCTCACAACCAAATTAACCTTGGGCGATCGCATCGATATTTTAACCGGCAAGGAAGCCAATCCAAGTCGAGATTGGTTAAACCCCCAACAAGGCTACCTAACCAGCTCACGGGCTAAAGCTAAAATACATGCATGGTTCAAAAAACGCGATTTTGACAAGAACTTACTCGATGGGCAAACCATTTACCAACGCGAATTAAAGCGCCATCACCTCTCTGGTATAGATGCCGCCGAATTCACCCAGCGTTTTCACCTGAAAAATAGCGACGAAGTGTTGGCTGCCATTGGCGCGGGCGATATCCGCATGCCACAACTTAACGGCGCATTACAAGAATGGATAAAAAAAGAAAATAGCGCCAAAGACGAACTCGAACCTGTCCCACAATTTAAACCCAAGGCGCGCAAGCAAAAAAGCCCCAAAGGTATTTTAGTTGAAGGCGTCGGCGACATGTTAACCAGTATCGCACACTGCTGCAAAGCCTTACCTGGCGATCCTATCATTGGTTACATCACCCTAGGCCGTGGCATTAGCATTCACCGTGATAACTGCACCAATATCAAAAATGAAATGCAACATCACCCCGAACGCATCACCAAAGTTAGTTGGGGCGACGTTAGCAAACAAAATTATGTGGTCGACTTGGTCATTGAGGCCAATAATCGCAGCAACTTGTTACGTGATGCCACCAAAATAATCGGCGATGAAAACATTAACATTATCGGCTTGAATTCATACAGCGATAAACATAAAGACCAATCCATTATTAACATTAGCTTGGAAATCAGCAACCAAGATGAATTAAGCCGAGTGCAAAATCGCTTAACCAGCATCCAAGATGTTGTTTCGATTAGGCGACAATGATGCATCCCAATCGCGATTGCTTTACTCAAGCCCTACAAACACAACACGCTGCCGCAAAGGTAGGCTTTGATTGGCCGAACGCAACAGACGTACTCGCTAAGCTCGACGAAGAAATCAACGAGTTAAAGCAAGGCATTGCAGCGCAAGATAAGGTGAATATAGCGGAAGAATTAGGCGATGTATTGTATACTGTGGTAAATTTAGCGCGGCATTTGCAGCTTGATCCCGCCGCGGCCTTGCAAGCCGCGACGCAAAAATTCACCACTCGGTTTCAACAAGTAGAAACCCTAGCCGCCGTCCAAAAGATAGATTTAAGCCAGAGTACAATCGAGGAACTCGAAACTTTGTGGCAACGCGTCAAAAAAAATGAAGGAGCCCAATATGAGTAACTGCTTATTTTGCAAAATTATCGCCGGTGAAATCCCCAGTGAATTTGTTTATGAAGATGACAACATCATCGCCATCAACGATATCAATCCTCAGGCCCCGACGCATTTGCTTATTATCCCACGCAAGCACATCAGCACGTTAAATGATTTAACCCCTGACGACACCCTACTCGCCGGGCAATTATTACAAGCCACAAAAAACTTAGCCGCAAAATTAGGCTTTGCAGATAATGGCTACCGCGTGGTAATTAACTGCAATGAACATGGCGGCCAAACCGTACTGCACATTCATGTACACCTATTGGGCGAACGCGAATTAACTTGGCCTCCAGGCTAACAACTAATGGAAAATAAACAGACTATGCAAGAAATCTACGAACAACTTATTGAAAAAATTGGTGAAGACCCAAAACGCGATGGCTTGCGTGATACCCCACGCCGCGCTGCCAAGGCCATGGAATATTTAACCCAAGGCTACCGACAAAATTTGGATGAAATTGTCAACAACGCGCTATTTAATAGCGACTGCGACGAATTAGTGGTAGTACGTGACATTGAGCTTTTTTCATTATGCGAACATCACATGCTGCCCTTTATTGGCTCTTGCCACATTGGCTATATTCCCAATGGTCAAGTATTAGGCTTATCAAAATTTGCGCGCATCGTTGACCATTTTTCACAACGCCTACAAATTCAAGAAAACTTGACCAAGCAAATCGCCGACGCAGTTGCCAAAATCACCGGCTCAAGCGATGTTGGCGTGGTGATTGAAGCCAAACATTTATGCATGATGATGCGCGGTGTTGAAAAGCAAAACTCCAGCATGACGAGCTCGGTTATGTTAGGTTGTTTTCGTCATGAAGCAGAATCACGCGCGGAGTTATTAAAATTAGTATGTCGTTAACCCACAGTCCAGCCTGGCTAGCTCTACAAGCCCATTTTAATGAAACCAAAGAAATAAAAATGGCCGATCTATTTGTTGATGATAAATTACGCGCCGAAACGTTTAGCTTAACTGCCGCGGGTCTATTTTTAGATTATTCTAAAAACCGCATGACCTTTGAAACCCGTGAAAAACTAGTTGATTTAGCCAATGCATCTGATTTGAAGCAACACATCCAGCAATTATTTTCAGGTGAAGCCGTTAATTTTACCGAGCAACGCCCAGCTTGGCACACGCAACTTCGCGCACCGCTTTCAGTGCCGGAAATCAAACAAAGCTTAAAAAAAATGCGCCAGTTTATCAACAGCATTTACAATGGCAGCTGGCAAGGCTACACCGAGCAAGTAATTACCGATGTGGTAAACATTGGCATTGGCGGCTCAGACTTGGGGCCACGCCTAGTGGTTGATGCCCTCAAACCTTATTGGCAAAAAAAAGTAAACGTACATTTTGTCGCTAATATTGATGGCACAGATATTCACGATACACTCACACAATTAAACCCGGGCACAACCTTATTCATTATTGCTTCAAAATCATTTACCACCATAGAAACCTTAACCAATGCCAACACCGCGCGCGAATGGTTTTTAGCCGCCGCCCATGACGAAGCTTTTATTAGCCAACATTTTATTGCCGTCAGCGCGAACCCCAGTCGCGCCTTGGAATTTGGTATATGTGAAGCCAATGTCTTCGATTTTTGGGATTGGGGCGGCGGCCGCTTTTCATTATGGTCTGCAATAGGCTTGCCAATTGCCATGGCCATTGGCATGGATAACTTTCAAGACTTGCTTAACGGCGCACATCAAATGGATGAGCATTTCAAAACCGCACCTTTTGAAAGCAATATGCCGGTCATCATGGCCACACTGGGTATTTGGTACAACAATTTTTACCACTGCCACACTCAAGCAGTCATCCCATACGACGAACATTTACAACTACTCCCCGCTTATTTACAACAGCTCGACATGGAAAGTAATGGAAAATCCGTTAATAAAAGAGCGGAATTTATAGATTACCCAACCGCCCCAATTTTATGGGGTGGCGTAGGCAGTAACGGCCAACATGCCTTTCACCAATTACTCCACCAGAGCCGACGCATTATCCCCGTAGATTTTATCATGGCGGCAAACAACCACCACCCTTATAAAAAACAGCATGAACTGCTAAAAATTAATTGCTTAGCCCAAAGCCAAGCCATGCTTTACGGCTTAACCGCGCAACAAGCCTTTTATGAACTCATTGCCAAAGGCATGAATGAAGATGAAGCCAAACGCATGGCCATGTTCAAATCCGTGCCCGGCAACAAACCCAGCAACACTTTAACGTTTGACACACTCACCCCCGAGGTCATGGGTAGTTTAATTGCTCTATACGAGCACAAAGTCTTTGTGCAAGGCGTTATTTGGGAAATAAATTCGTTCGATCAATACGGTGTCGAGCTTGGTAAACAGCTGGCGACTGATTTAATGCGTGCAGAAGACAAAAAATTGCTGAATGCTTCGACGCGGCAATTGTTGAAAAAGTTGAATGAGGCAAATCTCTAAATCTCTGGCTTAGAGCTCGCTTTTTAGAAACAATCATCAGTTTTTTTGAAGGCAAGAAAAGCCCCCAATCTCGTGGGTATAAATCAGCCGTTTTTGTTGTCGCCGTGCAATGCACCGTCTGTCCACAAACGTTTTGTATTATTCGGGCGAGAGTATCAAGCACTCGGCATGCGTACTGCTGGATAAGCCAGTCATTAAAAGTTGGGGTAGGTCTGTTTGTTATGCTTCGTAAAAAATAGGTAGTCACATAAAACCCTCATTATTCTTCTGATGTTTGGCCTCGCAACGACGGACTCCCAAAAATCACGTCGTTGCGAGGAAACTAGCGACGCGGCAACCTCAAAGACTACGATTGTATTCTTAAGATTGCACTATGTTACTGAGGTTGCGCTGTTATTAGTGGACTGTTTTCATCATAAACTGGTGGTGATGGCGGCCTCCCTGATGCGTTTCCCGGGGTATAAGTTGGTGCGATATAATCATTGGCAATCTTTTCAGCTTCGTCCCATACTTGCGCTGCCGTTTTACTCTTTAAATGCGTACCTATATGGCTGACACCATAACGATAACTATAGTGCAAGCCTACACAGCGCATAACCGTCATCGGCAATACAAGAACACCACCGCAAACATACTGACAAGATCCCGCAGCAGTACAAGCAGCAGTACAAGCAGGAGTACAAGCAGGAGTACAAGCAGCATCATAAAAATATAAGCTACCAACGGCAAACATAATTAAGGCAATAACAGTCACCAGACGAGAATAATCACTACACAAGGCATTACGTAGGTAAGAACCTTTGGAAAACTTGCCTGTCAAAGTAATTAAAGCATCAATTTCAGTATCTAAACCTGGAGTCGAGATTTGCAGCTTAAATTTTAATAGTAACTTTGCAAACAATAAAGTGAGTAACTCAATCTCCACCAAAAAACCATCTTGTTTTTCTATGGTGCTATCTATTGAACGCCGTAAGCTTGGCGCAGGATTCAAATAATGTCTGGTTACAGTAGCACGAACATCAAGCGAGGTGGTCGTCTCTCGATCAGGCCAACACGTCGCACGCCATACGCAGAAACCATGCGCAACCACTTGCCCCACATCTGCACAACCCTCAAACGACCTTGGATCTTTATAAGCCAATTCTAAAATATCCGTAATAACGCCACAACGAATAATAACGTTATTAGAGAAATCACTTATAAATTTTTTGAGTTCTTCAACATTAGAAGTATTAAGCGTAGATAAATGCTCCATGATGGAAATTTTTATTATTTTAATATCAGGCCCTGTTAAAAAAATAGGTTTTGCCTTGCGTACCCGGGCCTCAAGTGTATTTAGACTCATATTATTATTCTCTTTTATATATTCACACCCATTTCCAATCTAGAAAAGTAGGCTCTTTTTAATTTATCCTTTACCAATTTCTCCAAAGCGATGCTGCCAGCATCACACGTTGCAGCGTGCAATGCTCGGCGCAGCAATATCTCGTTATTTAATAGCCTTCTCAACCAACTCAAAGGTATTATTAGATAACGCCTCATCAGCAATGATGCGCTGTAGTTGCTCTTTCATCAACATCTGACGCTTGGCGTCATAATTTCGCCAAGGTAATAATGCCCCGACCAAATTAGCCGCAACTTGCTTATTGAATTTATCAATCGCCATCACTTGATCCGCCAAAAAGACGTAGCCCGAGCCATTAGCCGCATGAAATTGCGAAGGGTTACCACTCGCGAAGCCGCCAATTAAAGCGCGTAAGCTGTTGGGATTTTTATGGTCAAATACATTGCCTTGTAATATGGATTTTACCTTTATTAAAGCATCGGGTAAGTCAGCCATTGATTGTGCGCTTAACCATTTATCCAGCACAATCGGCTCATCCTTCCATTTATTATAAAAAGCTTGCAACGCTTCATCGCGCAAACTATTTTCACAGTGGGCCAAGCAATTTAAGGCCGCAATACTATCGGTCATGTTATTGGCTTGTGCAAACTGTTCACTGGCTAATTGGCCATCATCTAACAGGGTTAAATAACTCAAGGCCATATTTTTAATGCGCCGCTTAGCGTTCTCAATCGCATTGTTAGCATAATCACCCTTTGCGATGTTCTCAGCATATAAAGCCTTTAATACAAGCTCTAGATGCTTGGCAACACTCAGGCGTAGGGTTTTATGCGCTTGATGCAACACAATAGGATCAAGCTCAACATACAACCCCGTTAAATATTTTTCACTGGGCAAACTCAGTAACAGAGCTTGCAAAGCTTTATCATCAAACTTGGCGGTAGCAACTTGCTTTAACGCTTGCAGATATTCTTCGCCCACGGTTGGTGCTTCGCCCTGCTCAAGCGCTTTCTTTAAGGCGTTAATTTGGCGAATCGCATAAGTTTGTGCCGCTTCATAGCGGGCAAACACATCAGTGTCGTGCGCCATTAATAACGCTAAATCAGCATCGCTGTAATTATAATCAAGCGTTACTGGCGCCGAAAAACCACGTAGCAAGGAAGGCACTGGTTGGCTGGCAATATTATCAAAACTAAATGTTTGCTCAGCTTCGGTTAATTCAAGCAATTCATTCGCAACAATTTCTTCACCTTGCTCATTAAGTAAACCAACCATAATAGGAATGTGCATCGATTTTTTGCGCGTTTGCTCTGGCGTGTCCGGCACATGCTGCTTGATGGTTAAATGATATTTTTTTGCCTTGGCATCATAGGCTTGAGTAACCGTCAGCTTCGGTGTACCAGCTTGGTGATACCATAAACGAAACTGTGATAAATCACGCCCGCTCACTTCTTCCATGCATTTAACAAACTCTTCAATCGTTACCGCACCGCCATCATGACGTTCGAAATACAAATCCGTAGCTTCACGGTATTTTTCTGGCCCCAGCAAGGTGTGGTACATGCGAATTAATTCTGCACCTTTGTAATAAATCGTCATGGTATAGAAATTATTCATTTCAATATAAGCTTCTGGCAACACGGCGTGTGCAGTAGGGCCAGCGTCTTCGGCAAATTGATAGGTACGCACTGACACAATGTCATCAATACGTTTCACCGCTTCCGATGTATGGTCGGCGGTAAAGGTTTGATCGCGAAACACGGTGAAACCTTCTTTCAAGCTTAATTGAAACCAATCACGACAGGTAACGCGGTTTCCGCTCCAGTTATGAAAATATTCATGTCCCACAATGCCCAAAATATTTTCAAAATCCACATCGGTAGCTGACTCAGGATTGGCTAAAATATATTTGCTATTGAAAATATTTAAACCTTTATTTTCCATAGCGCCCATATTGAAATCACGCACGGCGACTATCATAAAAATATCTAAGTCATATTCACGGCCATATTTTTCTTCGTCCCAGCGCATGGATAATTTAAGGGACTCCATCGCATGCTCTGCTCTGTCGGCACAGCCAGCGTCAACAAATATTTTCAATTCGACTTTACGCCCTGACACTGTGGTAAATTCATCTTCGAGCACATCTAATGTGCCAGCGACTAAGGCAAACAAATAACTCGGCTTTAAGAAGGGATCTTCCCAGGTGGCAAAGTGTCGTCCCTCTGGTGCATCACCACTATCAATGCAGTTACCATTTGACAATAAAATAGGAAACTTTGCCTTATCAGCAAATAAAGTCGTGGTAAAACGCGATAAATTATCGGGCCGGTCGAGAAAATAAGTAATATGGCGAAAACCATGCGGCTCGCACTGCGTGCAAAAATTACCGCCAGATATAAACAACCCTTCCAAATCCGTATTCGCCTGCGGATTAATCGTGTTCACAATGGTCAGCTCACACTGCTCGGGCAAGTGAAAAATCGTTAGTCCCTTATCATTAATTTGATACTGCTCAAGCGCCAGCAATTCACCATCAAGTGTAATAGTCAATAATTTAAGATTTTCACCCGCCAGAGTCAACCGCGCACCAGGCTCAGTGTTTGGCAAGCGCATAATGTGCATAGTCGAGGTGACCTGGGTATTTTCAGGCTCTAAATCAAAGCGCAAGGTCACCGTATCAATGCGGTAATCCGGTGCTTGGTAATCTTTTAAATACGTTTTTGTTTTGCTAGACATTGCGAACCTCTTCTATAAATAAGACAGCAATTCTAGCATTCATTGGCAAGGATCGTAACGTCCAGATGAATATAAAATCAGCCTGAAAGCCTCACCAGCAGCTCACCACATAGAAACAACGTCGTGGCGAGGAGCGTAGCGACGTACACCCGAGGGCACAGGTCAATCTCGAGTGAATAACCACAAATTAAAAAGCCCGCATTGCAGGAACAACGCGGGCTTACCCTCTTGGTGAATTTTACTTAACATTAAATTCACACCTATTAGCTTTTCAAATCCGAGATTTAAAAGACTAGAAGAGATACTACGGTCGGCAGAACAAGCTAGCAGGTAAGACTTAGTATAGGCCAGCAATTGAAACCTGCAACCTAAAATTTGATTTTCACTAGCCTCATAAGGCTATTATCATGAGAAAATCGGATGGCAAATGGAGTAGCCTATTGATGTCACTATTAAAATCAACTATTTTTATTATCCATGCACTGAGTACCCGTATTTACCCTAGAAAGCAAAACTGGTCATTTATTAGGCTAGCTCAGGTCATCCTACCCCCTTCTATGAGCGAAAATATAGCCGTTCTAACCAAAACCCATGATTCATCTTAATCAAACCACAAGGCTCATAACCGCCACAAACACTCACCACTGGCTTTTTCAATCGCCACTAACTGCGTCTCATGCTCGGCTAGCTCTTCAGCACTAGCATGAATCACCTTAAGGTTGGTGGGCGTTTTTATCTCTAGCGTCTGGTTCGCCGCTTGCTCGGCTGTGGTTTTTTTCGTGTGCACTTCATCTTGCTTGCCAAACAAACTGTTTTGCCCGCTGGTCATCGCCAAATACATTGAAGCTAATAAATCCGCATCAATTAACGCACCATGTAAATTACGGCCAGAATTATCAATGCCGTAACGCTTACATAAGGCATCCAAATTATTACGCTGCCCGGGGTGGCGTTTGCGCGCCATGGCTAGGGTGTCGGTAATGGTGCAACACTTTTCAATGCGGCCCACAGCCGGTTTTAACAAACTAAATTCATGGTTAATAAAGCCTACGTCAAACGACGCGTTATGAATAATGAGCTCTGCGCCGTCCACAAAGCGGACAAAATCTTCGACAATGTCGGCAAATAACGGTTTATCGGCTAAAAATTCAGTACTAATGCCATGTACTTGTTGAGCGCCTTCATCAATATCGCGTTCGGGATTGATATACACGTGATAACTGTTATGGGTTAAGCGGCGATTGATCATTTCAACGCAGGCTATTTCAATAATGCGGTGTCCATCTCGAGTTTCTAAGCCGGTGGTTTCTGTATCTAAAAACAGTTGTCGTTTTTTATTCATTACTTGCCTCATCAATTGCTTGGTTTGCCAGATCATCAGCCCGTTCATTTTCAACATGACCACTGTGCCCTTTTACCCAACACCATTCAATGTCATGTGGTGCAGATACAGCGAGAAGGTCTTGCCATAAATCGGCATTTTTTACCGGTTTTTTTGCGGCAGTTTTCCAGCCACGTTTCTGCCAATTGTGAATCCACTCGGTAATGCCTTTGCGCACATACTGCGAATCGGTAGTCAACACGACTTTGCTAGGGTTTTTTAAAGCACGCAGTGCTTCAATAGCGCCCATTAGTTCCATCCGATTATTGGTGGTGTCGGCATCGGCGCCCAGTAATTCTTTTTCATGTGAGCCACAACGCAGCAACGCGCCCCAACCACCTGGGCCAGGGTTACCACGGCAAGCGCCATCGGTAAAAATTTCCACCACGTCACTCATTTTGCTCTCCCACACTATTTAGCACACTCGATTGTTGCGCTATATTATTGACTTGCCATTCAGGCTTAAACGTTTTCACGGTCGCCAGCTTTTTAGTCATGGAAAAAGCAAACACATTACCCAGCAAAGCGTTATTCAATTGATGGTTGAACAAACTTAAACGTTTACGCACCCACACGGCGGCAAAGTTCATTTCTTCGGCCAGTTGAAAATCGTTGGTTATAAAATGCTGTTGCAAGGCCTTTACATTGTGCTTTGCGGTGGGAATATCCGCTACAGCTTTACATTTTAATAAGCGTTGCAAGCCTAAAACACTGCTATAGCGATAGCCGGTTATAATCACTTTACCGTTTGTTTCTAACTTGGCTAGGAGCGCTTGCATCCAGGGTGTTAAATCTTCGATAAAGCTAAACATGTGTGGTAATACCATCACATCAATTTTGTCAGGCAAATGACTGAAATCTTGCGACAGGGGATCAATTCGCATGCAATGGCTGGTGCGAACAATATTGGTTAATTGCGAATATTCTTCACCGCCCACAATCACCGCCTGATAGCCAAAAACATTATTGAGTTCAGAGCGTAAAAAGGCATTTTCAATGCGAAGCATATTTTCACCCGCGGGGGTTTGCCACCATTGTTGCAATTGCTTGATTTGTTGTTGCCAGTCTTGCATTAAATCTTGACCTTGAATAAAAACTTCGCGTAGTATAGCCACATGTTTGAATTAACGCCAATTTCAGCCCTAGAAAGCAATTATATCTGGGCAATAACCTCTCAGACATTTCCTGGCAAAGTGGTTATTGTGGACCCAGGCGCCAGCGAGCCCGTGATAGCATTTTTGCAAGCCCAGCAATTAGAGCTGGCCGCGATTTTAGTGACCCACCATCATTATGACCACACTAATGGCTTAGAGGCCCTCAGCCAGCACAGCGACTGCCCCATCTATGCTGGTGCGCACGAGCCGGTAAGCCAGGCCTCGGTTCAATTGGCCGATGGGCAATCATTTCAAATTGCCGAGTTGGGCTTAAGCCTCACCGCGTTGCATGTGCCAGGCCACACAGATGGACACATCGCCTATTTTGGCCATGAGATGCTATTTAGTGGTGACACTCTCTTTGCCGCCGGCTGCGGGCGAAATTTCGAGGGTACGCACGCCCAGCTTTACGCTTCATTACAAAGATTAGCCGCCCTCCCCGCAGAGACACAAGTCTATTGTGGTCATGAATATACCGAACAAAATTTGCGCTTTGGTCTCGCCGTAGAGCCAAACAATCAAGCGATCACCAGCAAACTGGCCTTAATTGAAATGATGCGCAGCGAGCAGCAGTGCACCTTGCCATCAAGCCTTGCCGATGAGTTCAACACCAACGTCTTTTTGCGCTGCGAGCAAGACG
>JAWUVP010000086.1:0-21007 GCA_034112285.1 Gammaproteobacteria bacterium | reverse complement strand
GGCTTCACCTAAAAATTGGGTCACCACAAACACATCCAGCACAACACTTTTTATATCATAGTCATGGGCAATTTCTATTAGCGGTTGGCACACCAATGGATTGAGGTTCACCTCTTCCAACAATTCACGCGCCAGCGCGCCAGCAGCTGTTTCGCCCGGTTCAACTTTGCCGCCGGGGAATTCCCACAGGCCCGCACAATGCTTGCCAGGTGGTCGCTTAGCAATAAGAACTTGCTGCGCTGAATTAAGCACAACACCCACGGCAACGTGCACGGTATTTATTGAGGTCATGATTTTACAAAATCCCTTAAAAAAAAAGCATTATAAGGGTTTATGCGGGTATATCAAATGTAAAGATAATGTACAATGTTGACAAACTACAGGTGGATTATAACTTATGACTTATCTCGGACCACGAACAGACGATTACCTCATTGATAACACGGAGGATTTAAACTATAGCCAATACCTAGCTGCAAATACAATTGCCTACTATTTTGCACAATTACTCCCCTTATTCAAGCAATGTTTAACTACATTAGAAGGTTATATGGAGGGGGAAAATTACAAAAACATCCTAGCAGCCTATTGTACAAATTATTATTCGGGTAAATTAGACCAATTAGGTGCACGATTACGAGAAAAAATTTCCCTACCGCGCCCAAACCCTATTCGCGCTCCAGCACCCTTATGGCAACCAAAAACAGTCCATGGTGAAGGGCTTCGACTCAGACCACACAGTGCAATGCGGGCTGATTCATTAACTCCTCGTGCACAGGCTGAAACTTATGCTAGAGCAGCTTTATTACACATAAGACCCGCGATTGGGAAGCCGGGTGCTGATAGACATGGCAGCATTGCAAGCGATATAGCGCAATTAAAAACACTAGCCCTCAGTAGTCTAAAAGATGATCTTTACTATCTACGTCTTCTCTATCATTTTGATGCCGTTGAAAGCCAACGCACGCCTCAAGGCAAGCTTGCAAATGCTATTATGAATAGTTTTGATGATGATATGCGAACAATGGGAGACTCGCTTAATCATATCCATGATGATTATATAGAAAGAATGAATCATCAACGTCCACCTACACCACCACATGAAGCCATAAAACATTTTACAACAGATGTGCCTTCAATCCTTCGAGAAGTGCTACAAAATCACCACGCAAGCACAGCAGCAGAACTACACCAAAATATCGTTAAGTGGTTTTTATTTATTCACATTTATAAATTTTACGAACAATTAAATGCTTTAATTAGTATTACGAACATCTTACTTCTTCAATCACTTCCACATGGAAAATGGCTTGAAGCAACCGGTGCTAAATGCGGCTTAGGGAGAGCCTATTTCGACCGAATAGATTCAATAATTGGTGAAGCCCATATTATCAGGGAGGAAATGCACAGACAAAATATCATAAAAGCAAACCCATCTTCAGCGCATGAGCCTGTAGAATTTCCAGGAGAAAATTTGGCGAGATGCATAAAAGACATCCAGGCTATTTGTAGTTATGTAACATCCGATGGTCTTACAGGGCCTGAAGAAAGTTCAGCATGCTTACTCGAAACACTGTTGGATTATAGCGCCCTCTATATGGATGCCCCCAAAACAGCGATGTTAGCACCAGAGCTTAAAGAAAGCTGTAATTGTGTGCTCAAAAGAGCTGTGGAACAGAAACGAGATTTCCCGAAATTCTATAGGCCTGTTTGAGAAAATCGAACTTCCAGTTCAACTAAACCTTCCCACAACACTGCTTAAACTTCTTCCCACTACCGCAAGGGCAAGCCTCGTTACGCCCGACTTTCTTTTCAACGCGCACAAACGGTGTGTGCTCATCATGAACTTCTTCTGCATTTTCACCTTCGAGACTATCTACCTCGGCATGGTTAAATTGTAAATTATCGGTTGTGGCATTACGACGTTTGGCTTCCATTGCTTCAACATCTTCTTCGGCAACAAACTGAACTTTAAGCAGGCTGCTAGCCACTTCTTCTTTTATACCCTCTAGCATGTCGTTAAACATCATAAAGGCTTCGCGCTTATATTCTTGTTTCGGATTTTTTTGTGCATACCCACGTAAACCAATGCTTTGACGCAAGTGGTCCATTTGGCTTAAATGATCGCGCCATTGCGTATCTAAGCTTTGTAGCATCATAGATTTTTCAAAGTGACGCATCACCTCGTCGCCCACTTGAGTTTCTTTATCTTGGTAGGCTTGTTTAATAGCATCATGCATGCGCTGCTTTAAGGTTTCAGCATCTAACTCATCGTCTTCTTCTAGCCATTTCACAATGGGTAATTGTAACAAGAACTGGTCAGCTAAGGCTGACTCCATGCCCTTGGCATCCCACTGCTCTTCTAAGCTATTGGCCGGTATATAGGTATGGAACGTGGTGTCGATAACATCGTCCAGAATTTTTTTAACTGTGCCACTCACATTATCGCTGGTCATTAACTCCTCGCGTTGCTGATAGACTACGCGGCGTTGATCGTTAGCAACATCATCGTATTCAAGCAATTGTTTACGAATGTCAAAGTTATGGCCTTCTACTTTACGTTGTGCATTCTCAACAGCTTTGCTTAACCATTTGTGCTCAATAGACTCACCGTCTTTCATGCCGCCCCAACGCTTCATTAAACTAGCTATACGATCAGAGGCGAAAATACGCATTAGGTTATCTTCTAATGATAAATAGAAACGTGATGCCCCAGGGTCACCTTGCCTGCCAGAACGGCCGCGCAATTGATTATCAATACGGCGAGACTCATGACGCTCAGAGCCTACAATATATAAGCCACCCGCGTTAATAACATCATCATGGTGTTGTTGCCATTCACTGCGAAGGCGCGTTTTTTCAGCTTCGCTAGGGTTATCAAGCTCTGCAATTTCAGCTTCAATATTACCACCTAGTACAATATCCGTACCCCGACCTGCCAGGTTGGTAGCAATCGTAATAGCACCCGAACGACCGGCTTGGGCAATAATTTCGGCTTCTTTTTCATGGAATTTGGCGTTAAGTACGTTATGCTTAATTTTTTCTTGCGTCATTAACTTCGACAAATATTCCGACGCTTCAATTGAAGCCGTACCCACCAGTATCGGCTGACCTTTTTCGGCGCCTTTTTTCACTTCTTCAATAATGGCCGTATATTTTTCTGCCGCAGTTAAATAAATTTGATCGCCATGGTCCAAACGCTGCATAGGCTTATTCGTAGGGATCACTACAACCTCTAAGCTGTAAATTTCTTGGAACTCAAAAGCTTCTGTATCTGCCGTACCCGTCATACCAGAAAGCTTGTCGTAGATGCGAAAATAATTTTGGAACGTGATAGAGGCCATCGTGACATTTTCACTGTTGATGTTAACGCCTTCTTTGGCTTCCATCGCTTGATGCAAACCATCAGACCAACGACGCCCCTGCATTGAGCGGCCGGTGTGTTCGTCAATAATAACAATTTCACCATCGGTAACAATGTAATCAATATCTTTATGAAAAGCTACGTGCGCGCGTAATGCAGCAGTAACGTGATGCATTAAGCTAATGTTTGCTATCTCATACAAGCTTTTGCCATCTTTAAGCAAGCCTTCTTCGGCCAGCAATTCTTCAAGCTTGGCGTGGCCTTCTTCGGTTAAATGTACTTGTTTGGTTTTTTCATCTAATTCAAAATCACCGGTTTCAGATTCTTCTTCTTTGCGCACTAATTGTGGCACTAAGCGATTAATGGCGCGGTAAGTTTCTGAACTTTCTTCCGCTGCACCCGAAATAATTAATGGGGTACGCGCTTCATCAATTAAAATAGAGTCTACTTCATCGACAATAGCAAAGTTCAATTCGCGCTGAACTTTTTCTTCTTCAGAAAAAGCCATGTTGTCACGTAAATAATCAAAACCATATTCATTATTAGTGCCATATGTAATGTCACAAAAATAAGCCGCACGCTTTTCTTCTTGCGGTTGATTCGAATAAATGGTGCCAACGGTTAGCCCTAAGAATTCGAACACTGGGCGCATCCAATCAGCATCACGCTTGGCCAAGTAATCGTTGACCGTGATCAAATGCACACCTTTACCGCTTATCGCGTTTAGGTAGGCTGCCAAGGTAGACATTAACGTTTTACCCTCACCAGTACGCATTTCAGCAATTTTGCCGTCGTTGAGCACCATGCCACCAATTAACTGCGAATCAAAATGACGCATGCCTAGCTTACGTACCGAGGCTTCTCGCACCACAGCAAATGCTTCTGGCAAAATGCTATTCAGCTTGGTGCCACTGGCTAATCGTTCTTTGAATTCTGTGGTTTTAGCTTGTAATTCATCATCAGCCAAAGCGGAAATGCTGGCTTCCCAGCCATTGATCTTTTGCACAATTTTGTGCACTTGCTTGAGGATGCGCTCATTGCGGCTGCCGAAAAAGGAGGTGACGAATTTTTTTAACATGTAGTTCTCTAAGTTAGTGATTCCGGTAAGAAGTAAGCCCACAGCTTTTTGACCCTAAAGCTTTGTAGACTCAACAAAATAGCCGTTATTGTAGCAAAAATGCTGGCGGGGCGATAGTTAATCTGACTGAAGCAACCCATTGTATTCCTTAGTTTTTATTTGGCCATTCGCTGCTAGTTGAGCAGCCTAAAAGCATCTCTCGCTTGCCGCGCATAAACTCTTTTCCTGACCAGCAACACAAACTTTATAAATACTAGAAAATACGTTATGCTACCCTTATGAAACGTCCCAATATCACAGCCAAAAATCTCTTGCAAAAAAATTCTTCGCTCAAGCAGCTGTTTAATCGCAGTAAAGGCTTGCAGCACTTAGCAGACGTGCTGGGGCAGCATATGCCTTTAGAAATGCAAAGCCATTGCCAGCTGGCTAATTATCGCCAAGGTTTATTAGTATTGCATGTTGACTCTAGCGCATGGAGCACTAGGTTACGGATGATGTTATCGCAATTATCGCGCAGCTTGCATGCCACGCGTGAATTTAGTGCGTTGAAGAAAATTGATGTGAAAGTGCGGCCAAGCTATGAAACGGAGCAAACAAAATTGCCCAAGCATTCCTTGTCAGCATCAGGCGTGGATGCTATTGCAGCCATACGCGAATTATTAGAACCGTAACTTATAGTCGTAGCGCATGAAATTCTGACATTTCATGCGCTGAGAGTCTAGTTAGGCTGCCGGTGCCGCAACGGCTTGCATGTAAGCAATAGGCGCATCGGCTTCATCTTCAAAGGTTAGCACTTCGTAGCTAGCAGGGTTGGCTAATAGCTCTATTAATAGTTTATTGTTTATCGCATGGCCAGACTTGTAACCTTGGTAGGCGCCAATCAAGCTATAACCTAATAAATACAAATCACCAATCGCATCGAGAATTTTGTGTTTTACAAATTCATCATGGTAACGTAAACCATCTTCATTTAAAACGCGATAATCATCAACCACAACGGCGTTATCTAGGCTGCCACCTTTGGCAAGGTTGTTGGCTTGTAAGGTTTCATAATCTTTCAAAAAGCCAAAAGTACGCGCGCGGCTAATTTCTTTTATGTATGAAGTGCTAGAAAAGTCGATAACGGCGTTTTGTGCTGCATCTTGAAATACCGGGTGATCGAACTCTATGGTAAAGCCGACTTTGAAGCCATCATAAGGGGTGAATTCTGCGAATTTGTCTCCATCAACCGCTTTGATGCTTTCTTTAATACGTATAAATTTTTTGGCGGCGTTTTGCTCTTCCACACCCGCAGATTGCAGTAAGAAGACAAAAGGTCCGGCGCTGCCGTCCATAACCGGGAGTTCATCTGAAGAAACATCAATGTAGGCATTATCAATGCCTAAGCCTGCCATAGCAGACAGTAAATGCTCAACGGTTGAAACGCGCGCACCCTCAACACCCAATGTGGTGTTCATGCGGGTATCAACCACATTTTCGGCTTTAGCGGGAATTTCAATTGCAGGGTCTAAATCGGTACGGCGAAAGGTAATGCCGGTGTTTGGGCCAGAAGGACGTAACGTTAATAAAACTTTTTCGCCATGATGTAAACCAACGCCCGTGGCGCGGATGACATTTTTCAAAGTACGTTGTTTAATCATATTTAAGCATTCCTATACAGTCTTTAAGCCTTCAAACCCGCGAATTCTAACACATTGTAATCGATAAAGCAGCATGGATGCAAATTTGTATGCAAATTAATATTCGTTTGCAAAAAAAAAGCCACTCGGCGAACCGAGCGGCATAAAGCGAATCAAAAATTCAATAACTTTATTTTTCTTCGTGACGACGCAAGAAAGCAGGAATATCTAAGTAATCCATATCATCAACCAATTTCGCCGCAGGCTTATGCATGCTCGGGGCAGAATGGTTCATTATAGGTTTATTTTTGCGTAATACAGCAGGCTTGTCCAGTACGTTATAATCTAAAGCACCTTCTGTTACCGTTTCTACACGACGCGGCGGGGTTGCCGCACGTTCAGGACGAACTTGGCCCAAACCGGTTACCACAACGGTAACACGTAACTCATCTTGCATTTCTGGGTCAATAACTGTACCGACCACAACCGTCGCGCTTTCGCTAGCAAAGCCTTTAACAACGTCGCCCACTTCTTCAAATTCACCAATAGACATGTCTAAACCAGCAGTGATATTAACTAACACACCACCCGCACCGTTTAAATCTACATCTTCTAATAATGGGCTGGCCACAGCTTGTTCGGCTGCAACACGTGCCCGGTCTTCACCAGTTGCCGTGCCTGAGCCCATCATAGCCATGCCCATTTCAGACATCACTGTGCGTACATCGGCAAAGTCGACATTGATTAAACCTGGACGAGTAATTAAATCAGCGATACCTTGTACAGCGCCAAACAATACGTTGTTGGCTGCTTTAAAGGCATTCAACAATGACATGTTTTTACCCAGTACATTCAATAACTTATCGTTTGGAATAGTAATTAAGGAATCAACGTATTGGGCCAGTTCGTGCATGCCTTCTTGGGCCACGGCCATACGTTTTTTGCCTTCAAAAGAAAAAGGCTTGGTCACAACGGCTACGGTTAAGATACCGAGCTCACGGGCAATTTCTGCCACGACGGGCGCTGCGCCTGTTCCAGTACCACCACCCATACCGGCAGTGATGAAAATCATATCTGATCCGTCAATCATTTCAATAATACGCTCGCGATCAGATAAAGCTGATTCACGGCCAACGCTAGGATCTGCTCCCGCGCCTAACCCTTTGGTGATTTCTTCACCAATTTGCAATATTTTTGTTGCTGCAGATTTTTTCAGTGCTTGAGAGTCGGTGTTTGCACAAATAAATTCAACGCCATCAATAGACTCTGCCAACATATGCTCCACGGCATTCCCGCCGCCGCCGCCCACGCCAATAACTTTAATTACAGCATTTTGCGGATTACTATCCATTAGTTCAAACATTTTTTTTATCTCCCGACATTTCAACACAATACGTCAAATATTATACAGAATAAAACGTAATACGCTAGGACTTAACGATTATTTTAGGCTGTAGAGGCTGGCAGTTTACGACTATAAATTATTTTTGAACCACTGCTTCATGCGTGTAAGCACACTTTTGCGTTTATGAATTTGTAATTGCGGATCGTCTTGCTGGTTTAAGCCATACATCAACAAGCCAACTGAAGTAGAATAAACTGGGCTATCAAGTTGTTCGCCTAAGCCCTTAATGTTAACGGGGCAACCAATGCGCACGGGCATATTAAGCGTTGCTTCGGCTAATGGGGCTAAACCGGTGACTTGCGCCCCGCCCCCCGTGATGACCGCGCCGGCCGCAACCAAATCTTCCAAGCCACTGCGACGCAACTCGGCGGCGACCAAGCTAAACAATTCTTCATAACGCGCTTCAATCACTTCGGCTAAGGCCCGCACAGATGATTGCTTCCCTTGGCGATCGCCAGGGCTGCGTACTTCAATAGGTTGTTTATTATCGGCCAATTTGGCCACAGCACAACCGTATTCTAATTTAAGTTTTTCTGCGTACTGCGAAGGCGTGCGTAAAGCCACCGCAATATCGTTAGTTACTTGGTCGCCAGCAATAGGAATGACCGCCGTGTGGCGAATAGCGCCAGCAACAAAAACCGCAATGTCTGTGGTGCCGCCGCCAATATCCACTAAACACACGCCTAATTCTTTTTCATCGTCCGTTAGCACCGCGTAGCTTGAAGCCAGTTGCTCTAAAATAATATCGCTTACTTCCAAACCACAGCGTTTAACACACTTGATAATGTTTTGCGCCGCACTCACTGCGCCGGTAATTAAATGCACTTTAGCTTCCAAACGTACACCCGACATGCCAATGGGCTCTTTAATACCATCTTGATTATCAATAATAAAATCTTGGGGTAAAATATGCAGAATTTTTTGATCAGCCGGAATGGCCACCGCACGCGCAGCATCAATCACACGCTCAACATCGCTTGGGGTGACTTCATTGTCTTGAATAGCCACAATGCCATGAGAATTTAAGCTGCGAATATGGCTGCCCGCAATGCCGGTAAAGGCCGAGTGAATTTCACAACCCGCCATTAATTCAGCCTCTTCTACCGCACGCTGGATTGATTGCACCGTGGCTTCAATATTTACCACTACGCCTTTTTTCAACCCTTTAGACGGGTGCTGCCCAACACCGATGACTTCAATTTTCTGCTCATTGTCTATTTCGCCTACCAATACCACGATTTTATTCGTGCCAATATCGAGGGCGACCAGCAAATTACGTTCAACTTTCTTTTTGGACATGCGTAAAACCTTGTTTCGAGTATCCGACTATTGTATAGCATAACGCCTAGGGTACAAAGCGCCTATCGTCAAACGGCCACTGGAAAAGTAAAATAATTTTCAGGAAAGGGCTCATTCGCCAGGGTAAAATGCCACCATTCCGTTTCTATGCCATTAAAGCCATGCTCTTGCATTACTTGCTGTAAAAATTGACGATTGGAATAGACTTGTGCGCTGACCGTTAAATCAGCGGGATGCGATGCCGAGTCCATAAAATCAAAAGGCGTGCCCATATCTAGCGCTTGCTCAGTTTGCAAATCAACCAGGGTTAAATCCACCGTGCTGCCACGTGTGTGTGCAGATTGACGCACCACGTAACCCAAGTCATAGAAGTCCTCTTTGGCAACATTGGGGTAATACTCCGCTTTGGTACTTTGTGCACTTAAATCTTGTGTCCAATGAAAAACATCGGTGCCGGCCATTTCAGGCCGATAAGTTTCAAACACCAATAAAGCCAAATTTTGGCTGCGTAAATGCGCTTGCAAGCGCGCCAAAGCCTCTGCCAACGCCAGGGTGCAAATGCACACATTGGCTTGGTAACCGGCAACAACACGCCCTAATAGATTATCCTTGGTCGCGTATTTGATATCATAAGCAATGCTGGCATCAACATCGCGCAAATAAACAAACCCTTCTGGTAAACCTTGCTCCATAACTCTTCCTAACGCTTCCATTGCACGGTAAAACCGTTGGGATAACGTAAATCCACACTGATGGCTCGCTTGGCCTTATTACCCACCACTTTTGGATAAACGGCCACAAACTGCTGCATTCTTGGCCAAATATTTTGCTTGCCCAAGGTCACCGTAATGCCATTATTTAATACCATAGTCCAAGCGCGGCGATCGGACAGAACTAACTGCTGGACACTCAACTGTAGAGGTTGCAACAATTGGTTTAACTGCTGCTGGGTTTGCAACATATTTTGCTGCTCATCGCCAGGGCCGTTAAGCGCCGGTAAATTTTTAGGAAAGGTATTCGCCGCGGGTGAAAAAGCCACACCTTGCGCCGTAAGCAACTGCGTATTATTCCAAACTAATACCGGCTGTTTTTCATTAACCGTAATCTCCACCGTACCGGGAAAAACACGGCGCACATTTACCGGCCCCACCCAAGGAATTTGTTGCAGCGCATGTTGCAAATTAAAACTGTGCAACCCAAAAAAGCTGGCGTGCATATACGGCGTAATAATTCTTTCTAGTTGTTGATTACTTACATGCGAATAATCGCCTTTAACTTGCACCGTGGTGATTGGAAAACTATAAGGATTATCGAGCTTTATCGCCGCCCAAATCAATAAAATTGCCACGAAAACCACTGCGCCGCCCCACTGCAAGGCGCGCGCAGAAACATTTTTACCCAACAAAACCACGGTTTTTGTAGCGGTTAAATCTTCCATTAGTGCTGGTTAAACTCCTGTAATTTAAGGCTAACCTCTGCAGGCCAACCTAAAAACTCAACTTCTGGCACCAACTGCACTTGCTGCTGTGCCCAAACTTCTTGCTGCGCCAATTGAATGAGCGCCAACAAATCCTGCGCGCTGGCGTCACCCGTATTAACAATAAAGTTAGCATGTTTTGGCGAAATTTGCGCGCCGCCTAGCACATGACCTTTTAAACCACTGGCTTCAATTAACCGCGCGGCATAATCACCCGGTGGGTTCTTAAACACACTGCCACAACTTGGCACACCAATGGGTTGCGAGGCATTGCGCTTTTTCAGCAACTGCTTAATATTTTGCTGCGTCACCTGACCATCGCCTTTTGGCAGTTGAAAATGCCCGGCCACAAACCATTCAGGCTCCCCCTCACTTAAACCAGGGCCGGCTACCGTGCGATAACTAATGGCATATTCGTTCGGCGTGCGCATGCGCACCACGCCTTGACGGTCAATCGTTTCCACCGCCAACACATGCGGCCAAGTTTCACCACCAAAAGCGCCTGCATTCATGCGTAAAGCGCCGCCAATAGTACCGGGAATGCCGGCAAAAAATTCACCGTCAATAAAATCATGCTGCACACAAAATTTAGCCGCTTTGGCACACGTCACGCCAGCTTCTAACCGAAAAACATTGTCTTCTAATAGCGTCATCGCCTTAAGACCGCCCAGGGTGAGAATAACCGTGCAATCAAGGCCCGCATCAGGAATCAACACATTACTGCCTAAACCTAACCAAATAGGATTATCGCTGGCTTCGAGCGTAGGCATAAACCGCTGCAAATCATCTAAATCCACAGGTTTATATAATTGTTTGGCAGCTCCACCCACTCGCCATGAGTTGAGCTTTTTTAAAGAAGCATCGTGAGTTAGCTTGCCGCGCAGAGGGTTAGTCATTGGCAAGTCGTTGCGCCATTTCTTGAGCTAAGCTGCCAATATTGCCGGCGCCTTGCATTAATAACACATCGCCGTCTTGCAGCACATCAATAATGGCCCCACCTAATTTATCGTTATCCGCTACAAAAATAGGGTCTACGCGCCCGCGGCTACGAATGCTGCCACATAAGCTACGCGTATCAGCGCCCGGTATCGCCTCTTCACCGGCGGCATACACTTCCAGCATAACGAGTTTATCGGTGTCCGATAACACCTGCACAAAATCTTCGTATAAATCTTTAGTGCGAGAATAACGGTGCGGCTGAAATACCGTTACCAAGCGGCGCTCAGGGTAAGCACTTTTAACCGCTTCATGGGTGGCAGCCAGCTCACGGGGATGATGACCGTAATCATCAATCAAGGTCACTTCGCCAAATGTTCCAGCATACTCGCCTAACACTTCGCAGCGACGACCTACGCCAGAGAATTTACCCAAGGCATTAACGATGGCATCGTCTGCCACGCCAATTTCCGTTGCCACCACGATAGCCGACAACGCATTTAAAACATTATGCCGCCCAGGCAGGTTCATGCACACCTCCAACGCAGGCAAGTCTTTACGAACAACCGTAAAATAAGTTTGCAAACCCACTTGGCGTACATTAATACCACGCACATCCGACGCTTCATCAAATCCGTAACCGATGACAGGACGGCCCACTTCTGGCAACACAGCTTGTACGCCTGCGTCATCGGTACACATAATGGCCGTGCCGTAAAAAGGCAAATGATGCAAAAAATCAACAAAGGTTTTATACAATTTTTTCATGTCACCATCATAGGTTTCCATGTGGTCCATATCAATATTGGTCACAATCGCCATGGTGGGCTGCAAATAAAGAAATGAGGCATCGCTTTCATCGGCTTCTGCCACAAAATATTGGCTTTCACCTAATTTAGCATTACTGCCAGAGCTGTTTAAACGCCCACCAATAACATAAGTAGGGTCAAGCTCAGCTTCGGCCAAAATGCTCGCCACCAAGCTGGTGGTGGTGGTTTTACCATGCGTACCCGCAACGGCAATACCAAATTGAAAACGCATAAGCTCAGCTAACATTTCAGCACGTGGAATCACCGGAATGTGCTGCTCACGGGCAGCCTTCACTTCAGGGTTGTCTTCTTGCACCGCGGTTGAGGTTACCACCACGTTGGCATGAAGAATATTTTTTGCCTCATGACCAATATAAATCGTCGCCCCCGCAGCACGCAGACGCACCACAGCTGGGTTCTCTTTAATATCTGAGCCCGAAATTGTGTAACCTTGGTTTAATAAAACCTGGGCAATACCGTTCATACCGGTGCCACCAATCCCAATAAAGTGAATGTTTTTTACCTTGTGCATTTTTGCCTGGTGTATTTTTGTTGAGTTCATTTTGCGGCCTCTAAGCATATTTGGGCGACAGTTTGCGTGGCTTCGGGCTTTGCCAATTGCCGAGCTTGCTGCGCCATGTGAATTAAATGTGCCCGATTATCACTGAAATCACGCAAAATTGCCAGTAAATCACTCGCTTTTAACACACGCTCTTGAATAACATAAGCCGCATCATTGGCTTGCAAAGATTTGGCATTCGCACTTTGGTGATCATCCACCGCAAACGGAAACGGAATTAAAATACTCGCCACACCAACCGCCGCAATTTCAGACACAGACAACGCACCTGCCCGGCAAATCACCACATCGGCCCAGGCATAAGCCGCCGGCATGTCATCAATAAACGCCTCAACTTTCGCCTCAAAATCTAACTCACGATACCGCGTTTGCATCAGCACATCATTGCCCGCCCCCACTTGATGCCAAAGTTGAAAATGCTGCTTAGCAAAATCTTGCTCCAGCAACGCTAGAATACAATGATTAATGGCCTGTGCACCCTGGCTGCCACCAAACACCAATACTTTTAACCCCGCCTCGGGTTGATTCAAACGCTCAGCCGGCGCAGGTAAATGGCACAACGATTCCCGAATAGGGTTGCCCACCCATTGCGCCTTTTTATTGGCCGAAAAACTATTTGGAAATGCCTCTAAAACTTGCGTGGCAAAATGCGTCAGCAACGAATTGGTTTTGCCTGGAATAGCATTTTGCTCATGCACAATTAATGGAATGCGCATCAACCAACACGCCACGCCACCCGGCCCAGCCACATAGCCACCCATACCCAACACCACATCAGGCTTGACCTGGCGTAAAATTTTAAGTGATTGCAAGATAGCCGAAAAAATTTTAAATGGTGCCAGCAACAATCCCAGCTTACCCTTACCCCGCAAACCGCGAATGCTCACTCGGTGCAGAGTAATGTTGGCCGCAGGCACTAATTTAGTATCCAGCCCATGCTGCGTGCCCAACCATTCCACCCGATGCCCTTGCGCACGCAAAAAATCAGCGACTGCTAATCCCGGGAAAACGTGACCGCCGGTGCCGCCGGCCATGATGAGGATGGTTTTTTGCATGGGTGTTTGCCTGTTAATTTACGGTACCTGCATAATATCAAACGCGGTAAAAATTAGCGAGTAGGTCATAAAATTGGGTTAGTTAAAATAGTAAACAAACGCAGACTCTGAGAACCAAATGCAAATTTTGCAGGACCCGAGACAAAATCAGTTACAGCACGATCAGCTGAAGCGTCCTTTATTTTCGCAAGATTTGTTACCAGCCTAAAAACATTTGCTGCTTAGGCTTGCCATACTTGATTTTCACCTCGACGCTTACAGAAGTTAAACTGCTCATATCGAGGCCCCTCATAACGTCCCCGTTGCGGAGAGTTTTTTTTCATACACTTAAAACCGAATTAACACACCATGAGCGTTTTGAAACGCGCGAACAAGCTAAAGTGGCTATATTTAAATATATTGAAACCTATTACAATCAAAACAGAATGCATTCAGCCAACTAGCCCACAGGCTTTATCTTAGCAAGCAACTTAGGGCTTTTATAATAATGTTGCTTAAGCACATCCTCTAACTCAAATTAGGATGTAAAGCATGCCCAATAAAGTAATTTTATAGGTAATATCCACTGCAACCGCTGGTAAAATACAGTTTAACTATCACAGTCTTCACAAGACAAAATCATTAAAACATCATTTTTAGAGGACAATACTGGAAAAATTTCAGAATAGCGCTATACTAATTGTACAAAAAATATATACCTGTTAGACGCGAAAGGAATAATACGATGTCGTAGCAGAGCCCACGCAATCCTTAATTTAAGGGTCCTTAAGTGGCTAATGAGCAAATGGATGTCCCTCATAGTAAATAATACCAATACAACTTTAATTCCTTGTTTTTATAACAAAGAATTAATGATTTGGCTTATACTATGCAGGAGCGGATATGAAACCCAAAGTGATTGTTCTAGGTGCAGGCGTAGGTGGATGTGGTACAGCTTTAGAGCTTGCCGATGCAGGTTATGACGTTGTGCTTATCGAAATGCTTGATCAACTTCTTGCGGGAACGAGTCAACGCATGCCCTGTCGGTTAGGGCTTGGTTTCCACTACATAGATGTAGCAACAGCCATTAAAAATCTGCATGCTGTTCTAGCATTAATGAAAAAATATCCCGGCTTTCGTTTAGGCGAAGAATTTACCGATAGTCATCGTCTCAGACGTGGGCGTTATTTTGTTGTTGAAAATTCGCAATTTTCAACCGAAGAAATTTTAAACTCCTATGGGCAACTTAAAGATACTTATGCCCAGCTGTGTGATGAAGACCCTAGCAATCAAATATTTGGCGCGCCTGAGAATTTTTTCACCCTACTTGAACCCTCACAATATCCTGAAGTAAGCAGCGAAAGCAAAACCATTTTAGGAATAGAAACAGCAGAATGCATTTTGAATTGGCCAAAAATAAAAGCGTTTATTATTGAAAAAATTCTACAGCATCCGCGCATCAAAATAAAATTAAGCTCCGAAGTCACAGACATTCATGCTAGAGCCAACAATAAATATCGCATTGAATATAAGCATGCCAATGAAATAAATAGGCTTGATACTGACATCGTTGTCAATTGCACCTGGCACAATATTGAAAGACTAAATAGTAGATTAGGTATAAAAGAAAGCCATAGTTCGAGAGCGCAACGGCTAAAAGCCATGGTGGAAGTAACAATACCCGATGAACTTAGTGAAACGCCTTCAGCATTGTTTTGCTTCGGGCCACATGCGGCCTTCACCAACTTGGGTGATGGGCGCGGTTTTTTAACCTATGAGCCAGTCACCAATGTGGAAAGCTCTACCTCCACAAGCTTACCAGCACGCATGACAAAATTAATGTCACCACAATTACGCGACCAAGATGAAGCCAATAATATAGGCGAAAAAATAATTGCCGGTGCAGCTAAATACATACCTGCATTAGCTCAGGCAAAATTACGAAACGTTCATTTTGGAATTGTACGTAGCTTTGGCGACGCTAATATTTTTTCTTCTGAAAGTAACATTCATGCGCGACGTGAGTCCGGTGTCGAACAACCTGCACCGAACTGGATCGTCAATGGCAGTATGAAATTAACCTATTTTGTTATGAACGCCAAAGAAGTACTGCGCATGGTAGAAGAGATTCACTCATCACAATACATTGCCGCTGCAAGTGCACAAGCTCAACCAAGCATCACTGTTCAATCTGAGGATAAATATAACCTTGCCGTCGCAGCCCCTGTTTGTGTCGATCATCCAATTTTCGTATGCTAAAGTAGGATACAGAACTGCTTATGTGCAACCCTGCTATTTACCTTGAAAACATTGTTAATAACTTGCCGCATTTTATTTTTTGGAAAGATAAAAACTCACGTTTTGTAGGTTGCAATCAACTCTTCGCTGAAGCAGCAGGTTTTTCCTCTCCCGCAGAGCTCATAGGTAAAAGTGATCATGATATGCCGTGGAAACAGTACGCGACTGAATATATTAAAACCGATCAAATCATCTTATCCAGTAACCTTGCCCAAAACTCATACGAGGAAGAACAGGCTCAGCAAGATGATAGCATTGCCATTATGCTGGTTAGCAAAGTGCCAATTTTTGATTCACATAAAAATGTGGTTGGTATAATTGGTATCTACATGAATATTACTGAGCGTAAAAAAATGGAGCGCAACTTACTTATTGCCAAAGAAAAATCCGAAGCCGCTAATCAAGCAAAAGAAATTTTCTTACAAAACATGCGCCATGATTTACGCACCCCTTTCTCAGGGATCTTAACCCTTTCTGAATGGATGGCGACTCAAGAAAGTGACGTCATTAAAAAAGAAAATTTAGAATGCATAACGCAATCTGCACGCGTGTTACTTAACTATATTAATGTCATGTTAGAGCACGCTCAGGCAGGTATTAAGCCACAAGACGTTGAAAACACCTCATTAGATTTACGCAAAATCATCAACGAAAGCTTGGACATGATAAAGCCCGAAGCACTTAAGAAGCAATTGCATCTGCGATTAAACTATTCTGACACAGTTCCCCGCCTACTCTATAGCAGTGCAATTAGCCTCAGGCGGATGATACTCAACCTACTTGGCAACGCCATTAAATTTACGGCTAAAGGTGAAGTTTCGGTTGATGTGATTACGTTAGCACAAGATGATGAAAATGTTACACTTAACATTGCCATCGCGGACACCGGAATAGGTATACCAGTCGAGCAACAAAATATTATCTTTGAAAAGTTCACTCGATTAGAAGCTGCACATAAAGGTAACTATGATGGCATGGGACTTGGCCTATATGATGTAAAAGAAATATGCCGCCAACTAGGAGGCAACATCATCGCCTCCAGCAATGATAGTGGCGGCTCAACCTTTACCTGTACCTTAACATTCAAACTATCGAACAATAAAAATTGTACAGCACACGCTCTAGAAGATAATAAAAAAAAGCAGCTATTTCAAAAAAACTTAAAAGTATTGCTGGTAGAAGACCAGGAAATAGCGGCATATGCTGCTAAAACAGTCTTGGAATCTGAAGGTTTTGACGTCGACATAGCTGTAAACGGTGCTGTAGCAATAGAAAAATTTAATCAGCAAAAATATGAGGTTATGTTACTGGATATTGGCTTGCCCGACACCGATGGTTTCTCACTCGCAAAGCAATTTAAAGCGACAGAGAAAAAGAGCCACCTACCACCAACCTTACTGTTTGCGCTTAGCGCACATGAAAAAAATGAAAACAACACTTTTAATTGCTTTGATCATGTTCTGCAAAAACCCTTCTCGAATGATGCATTTCAAAAAGCCTTAGCTGACATAAACAACTACCCTCGCTACGAGTCAGCTCTATAAATATCTCTCGAACAATTAAACCTAAAGCAGCCCCAGCGCATGCAGCCTATTTTCATAATCAATGCGCAATAAAATACCAATAGCTAATATGCCCACCACCAAAATCAAAAAGACTCGGTCGTACATGGCTATTGGTTTGGCAGGATAGATTTGCGCAATTTTTTTGGGCATTCGTCACTCGCATCATTCGTGAAATACAATATTTGCCTCTGGCTTAGGTGTTTTTAAACCATTTAAGCTGGCGTCTGGAGGAGATAATAACACAGCCTGGCAAGGCTGACTAAGAGGAGAGTTTGCTCAGTTCCGAACCGCATAAAACAACTATTATTGTTTTATGCGGTCGCTTTTTAAGTCATGCTAGGTGATGCTCGCCCCAACTTACCAATTTTATACCGCCAGCGTAAAAACAACACTGCCGCCGCAATAAGTGTCCCAACCACAGAGCCCAATGAAATGCCCACAACCCCAAAATGTAGCTTAAAAGCTAATAAGTAAGCGCACGGCACATTCAACAACCAAATAGTCACCAATCCCACGACCATTGGAATTCGCATATCTAATAAGCCGCGTAAGGCGCCGGTTAAGCAGTTTCTTGCTGAATCAAAAATTTGTGTGCACGCAACAATCACAAACATTATTTTTACTAGGTGCAATATTTGTTGGTAACCAGCCTCCCCCGGCTCTAAAAATATGTGTGCTAAGTTTTGCGAGAAAATATTTAACATCAAGCCCAGCAGGCCAATAATGCTAACGCATAGAATCAGGTTGGTAGTGCCAAACATCTTAGCCTGCTCATAATGTTTTGCACCCATTGAATGCCCCACCAATATTCCCGCAGCCATGCTAAAGCCAAATGCTGGCACCACCATAATCATTAAAAATTGGGTCACAATTTGTATGGCTGCTAAAGAAGTGCCTCCCAACCAACCGACCATGATCGTCATGAAGCCAAACGATAAAAGTTCGCCGCCGGTTTGCACGGTAATGGGCCAACCAAAGCGAAACAAATCTTTCAAGTGCTGCCAACCGTTCGACATATGCACGTGGAAAACCCGGTACTGTTTAAATTCATGCTTGAAAAAAAGTATTGTGATGACAACAAACAGCATCGACCAAGATGTCACCAGATACGCCACACCCCAGCCAGCAACACCATGTTGCGCAAACCCAAAATGCCCTAGCACCAAGCTATAGCCCGACAAAATAAGCAAGCCGGCCTGCGCAACGGTAATCACTGCAACCAATTTTTGCTTACCAACCCCATAGAAAAACTGTGAACAACTGACACTCAATATTGTTGCCGGCACACCCCAGCGAGCAATATCAAAAAAAGGCTCGATCACGGAAATCAATGTAGGCGATTGTTTAAAGGCCTGTAACAAAGGAGAAATTTCACTATAAACACCAAAAATAATCAGGGCTAACAATAACGCTAACATCCAGCTTTGCTGTAAAATATTTCCTATCTCTGCTTTATTACCTTTACCATTCGCTCTGGAAATCAAAACCGACAACGCAAACAAAGGCGAAATGCCAATAATGAAAATCATGGTTTGAATACTATATAACAAGGCACTAGCCGATAAAACCGTGTGCCCCAACGCGGCTAATAACGCCATACCCGTAAAGCCGGTTATGCTACCAATAAGTTGACTCAAAATAATGGGCCAAGCTACGCCGGCCGTTTTTTTAATATAATTAAGCTGCATCGTGTGCCTCCAGAAGCTCTAAGGCTTCACTACACCAGCGTATAAAATTTTCACAATTCATCACGCCGGCTCGAATGGTTAAGTATGAAATAAAGCACTTGATGAAGTGATTTTGCAAGTTTGTTTTAAGCTAACTGCCTTTAGTTACATTCAATCGTTTAACCTCTGCCATGAAATGATCGCCACGTGCTTGATAGTTTTTATACATGTCTAAGCTTGCGCAAGCAGGTGATAGCAACACAACATCCCCAGGACAACTTAGCGATTTTGCTAAGGCTACTGCTGCGGTCATAGCTTCCATGCAATAAGTTTGCACTTGCAAAGGCGCTATTGCCGCGAGTTGCGCGCTGTCTTTGCCTAGTAAAATAATGGCCTTGCAATACGTTCGCATTGGTTGAGTTAACACTGAAAAATCAGCTTCTTTACCCTCTCCGCCGGCAATTAAAATTATTTTTCCACCACTATTTTGACCTACGCTACTGATTGCCGATATCGCTGAGCCCACGTTAGTGGCTTTAGAATCATTAATCCAAGTCACGCCCTTGGCACGCAAAACCGTTTGACAGCGGTGTGGCAAACCTGGAAAGGCTTCCATGGTGGCTAGCATGGCATCTTCGGGAAGTTCAATCGCCTTGCCTAAAGCAAAGGCAGCTAAAAAATTGGCTAGTTGGTATGGAAAATAATGACTTGTTACCAAAGGCGCTAAACTATTGGGGCTATAAACAGTTTGCACTGCTTCATTGGTTACACCTTCAAGACTAAAGCCAACAACTTGGGCTGGCAACTTCGCATTTTGCCAACTGTTAGCATCGTCAAGGTTGACCACCGCTAATTTTGTTTGTGCATAAAGGCGTTGTTTGGCGCTAATATAAGCGGCATAATTTGGATAGCGATCTAAATGATCTTCGCAAACATTCAGCACCACCACGGCTTCAGCTTGTAATGATGCTGTGGTTTCTAATTGAAAGCTTGATAATTCCAGTATAACCACGTCATAATCTTTGCCTAATAAATCTAACGCGGGCGTACCGATATTTCCGCCTAAGCCAACTTGCAAGCCTGCTGTTTTGGCCATGGCAGCCAATAACGTAGCAACTGTACTTTTGCCATTTGAGCCGGTAATGGCAACAATAGGTGTGCGGGCTACGCGTGCAAACAATTCAATATCGCCAATAATTTCTACGCCCGCCTTTGCCGCCGCTGCTATTGCCGGTGTTTCAATAGCAATACCAGGGCTCACAATCAACTGCACGGCAGTCGCCAAGAGGCCAGCATCTAACGAGCCACAGTGAACTTTCACCTCAGGAAATTTTTGTTGAAACTCAGATAAATTCGCCGGCGCTTCGCGTGTGTCGCACACATGAACCACGCGCCCTTGCTGCACTAAATAGCGCGCGACGCTTATGCCGGTGAGGCCCAAGCCGATAACTATATAAGGTTTATTACTCATTGCGGCTTTTGTCTGCCCACGTAATACCATTGGCCGGTGACTTTTTTAAAGGCACTGCGCTCATACAGCTCTTGCTCTTTGCCGGCCTCGTCATAAAAAGCCGAAAATTCAACATAACCTACTTTTTTTAAAGGACGGTGCGAATGAACTACCAGGCGTCGCCAGGTTACCCTGTCTGCCCAACGCGCTGCGTCGGCCACAGAAAAACCTTGTAGGGCGTTACCGCACATGGTGGCTTTAATATACGCAATATTGGCTTGTGTATAAGCCGTGTAGCGTGAACGCATTAATTGTTCGGGGGTTTGCGCAGAGCAAGGATTTGCAATAATCGGCTCGCAGCAGGCGGAATAAGCTTGACCGCTACAGCAAGGGCAGGTGTTAGATGTAGATAATGACATGAAGGAA
>JAWUVP010000085.1:0-33088 GCA_034112285.1 Gammaproteobacteria bacterium | reverse complement strand
CACGCTCTTTTGGCGCGACAGAACCAGTATCTGACATTGTAAGGTCTCCTTGTTAGCTAAATTAAAACCACTTTAATGTGGTTTCCATCCACACGTTTGCTTTCACAAAAAAAAGGGTTATTGGCTGACTGATAATAGTTTTTCAAGTTCAGTAAATCTATTATGGTCCATAACCATCAATTTTGCCAGTGCAAATTGTATTTGTTGCAAACTTCCTTGATCTTTCAAGGTTTTATTCGCTAAAAAAAGTACGTTAAGTATTTTTTTTGCTAAATCTGGGCACCACTGTTCAAGGTGAAAGTGATTGAAATCTGTTTCTAATTGTTGCAAGTGGTAAATGGCTAATGATTTTAACGGCGTGTTAATTAAAAAATTAACCAATTGTAATTGCGCTTGTACTTTTTCTTGTGCTGCAGGCAAATGATTTATCAATTGCACAATCGTTGCGACACCTTTTGCCAACGACTCACCTTTAAGCGTGCGTAAATTATCTATTTCCGTTTCCATCTCATTGCCTGTTGAAGCTGTACTAGCATAGCGACTAATCCAATCTAGTGTGGTCGCGTTAGCACAGGGGCTATCGTCGGAAAATTGCAAGTTTTTCAAATCGGGGAAGCTGTGAAAAAATTGTGCCAAGCTGCCTTGTAGGTAATTGCTAATATAATCTTTTCCCGTCAGCACGATGCTTTGCTGGGCAACGGCATAGTGTGCATCAAACCAATAGGGGTTTTCAATCGCCAACGCTTCAAGCATAAGAAAGCTAACCTCATTGTCAGCCTCTGCACTCAATTCGCTCAACGCAGCATGACATTCCCCATCGGGTGCTGGAATAAAGAGCTCATCGGCAGAAAAACGCTCTACCACATCTTGAATGTTGTACCAGCACGCTGCTCTAGCAAAAATTAAGGCCTCTAAACTATAAGGGCTCTGGACGCGCAATAACGTTGCCTTGTCGAGCAACTGTTGTTCCAAGTTCTCTGGGCTTGCCGTGTGGGCCACTTCAGGCAATGCTGCGATTTCAGTGGCTTCAACTTGGTGCTCAGGTGCCATCTCTGGCAAATGCTTAGCAGGCGCAGCCACTGTAGCTGTGAGCGCAAGCGCTTTTTTTACCTGCAATGCCTCGAGTAAATCTCTCACCAAGCGGTGCGAGCTATTTAAATCACTGCCAGGGAAATGCTGCATAAAGATTTCATTAAGAGCCGCTATTTTTTTGACTATACTTTTTAAATCGGAACTTTTTTCTAAATCCGCTTTATTATTTCTTAAAAAAGCTTCTAAATGCGTGTTCAACCAATTTAGGGCGGCACGTTGCGCGGCCGCTTTGTTGGCAGGTTGCAGCTGGGTATTAAATGTTTGTAACAGTTGCTCAAAAAAATCTAGGGCGGGAATGACCCCAGCCATTTTATGCAAGCGCAACCAAGCCACAAACAAATAAGCCGCCACCAAAATATCTTTGCTTTGTGTGGTTAAAAAGCTTTTTGCTTGCTGGGCAATAGTGCTCCAATTAATTTGGCCATCATTATGCACTTGATCAAGCTTGCGAATTTCATCTTTTAAGCGAATGAAATCATCACTGGCGCGCAAATTTGGCCCGCAAGGTTGCTTGGCGCTAATTGCATCCTTAGCAATATTCAGCAGTGATAAGTTTTGGCTCATCTTCTATTGCTTCCTTCTTTATTTACCCCGTGCAATCTCATGACGAATACTTGCACCTTCTTTTTTATAAACTTTGTCTGTCATCGCACTACCCCAGCATAAGGCAATATCTGTAGGCACGCTGCCATTGTCTAAATATTTTCGTTCATTTTCTTCAAGCTGAGCATTAAGTTTAAAGAAATTGTCTAATTTTAAATTCAAATCATCTAAACCTTGAACATGATAAGACAGTTGAATATTGGTTATATTATAAGCCTTCAAGTTGTTTGCGTTTTGTGGAAAATCACTCGCTTGATACACGGTATTGCCTTGCACAGCGTCACGCAGAAAATGTGCAAACCCAAACTGGCCGGGAAAACTTTTTACCAAGGTAAAGGTTCTAAAATGCACTTTAAGCGTGGTGGGGCCACACTGCCCTAGCTTCCATTTCAATTGAGTTGAAATAGTAAAGTTGAAATTTCTGAGTTGAAAAGCTTTGTTGCCACAGACTGTGTCCAACTCAACTTTGTAGGGTAATGCGGTAGCACCATGATTAATCGTCGCCGGTGTACTGGTAATGCTCAATAAGCGCCCACCGCTTTGATTAAAATGTTGCTCAAACTGTTTTCTTTCACGTTCAATTGCCTGAATCGTCAAACCTCGATTAACAAAATTATAAAACTCATCGGTAAATGGAAATAAATGCCCAAACACAAAATGCGGTACGTAGAGATCATTATTTATTTTCAGAAATGGCTGTATATATTTACTCACATATTGCCAAGCAATGCCCTTTTTGCCAAATAAGGTATTGGTTAGCTCATCGCCGCTTAAACCATTAGCCGATTTCAACACGCTAGACACCCATTCTTGCTGCGTATAACAAGAAGCTTGGCGGTTTACATAATCTATATAAAAATCAAACGGCCCGCGAATCAACATCCAAAACACAGAATCTGAACCATTCCGACTACTACTCAATAGCTTATGCATTTTACTGTAGCTGTTATCGGCTAAGTAAACTATTTTTGCATCCGCTGAGGTTTGTTCATCTTTGGCGTTATAAATACCTTTAGAGATTGAATAGCTCAAGCCTAAACTGTTTAGCGGCTTGGAATAGAGCTTATCTAACTGCACCTGATATTCTAAAAATGATTGTGCGGCATCTAAATCCGTATCGAATTCTTTATGATACAAACTATCCAGGCTAGATCTATTTTGAATCACCGCAGGCTCAGTGGTTAACTTTTTCAAAAATGAACGCGTTACTTTCGCAATGTTATGCCCTTTATCTATCGCATTTTTCTTTACTTGGAAATCCAACAGGCCATAAAAACGTCTTATCTGCGTTAACCATGCTGGAGGGTCTATGATATTATCGTTGGCAAACTCGTTATAAAGCACGTCCAGCAACCGATAGTACGGCCCTTCGGCTGTGAGCATCACGTTTGAGTCAAAAAACTGTGCCCACTGTGACTTAAAGCTCAAGGTATTAACGCCGCGATGAAAATATAAGGCGAAATGGTACCAAGCTTGCAAACGCTGATGTTCATACCAAAGGTTAAAGTGCATTTCTTGAGCATTTAAATTCATATAACCTGGCAGTGCACGATTAATTTCTTTTTGCAGCTTTTTAATCCGGCGTGATCCTTCTTGCGTAAAAGCGGGCTCTACCTGGTTACTGTTTTCACCAATGGTTCCATGCCAAAAATCTTGTAGCGTAACAGGCTTAATGTCACTTTGCGTATTAGCCCAGGCCACCAACCAATTCGTATTTTGTTCATGATTTAACAAATCATAGTTATTAATTAAAGCAATCAATTGACCTTTTTGTTGACGTAAAGTATTGGCGTCTTGCTGCCACCAAACATATAGCTTAAACAGCTTTCCATAACTATTTAAAATATTATCCTTCGAAGGTATATCCCCTTCACCCAAGTACTGAATCTGCGGTCGGTCAAGACCCTCAATATAGCTCAGCGGCTGGCCATCTAACTTAGCCTGAATAATATTAATGCTCTCTATAATATTTTCTACCACGTAAGCATGTTGTAACGGCGTCATATTTGTTTTATTTTTTTGCACAAATTTAACGAGGTCCTCAAAGAACAAGTCATACACCTGCTTTTTATATTGCGCTGAAAATTTTGCAACATATTTTTCTTCAAGACTACCCAAACCCACATGAAACGGGATGACCTTGAGGGTCCAATGTTTTTGGTATGAGATAATATTTTGCATAAGCGCATTGTAGTTTGAAATTTTAATCAAATTCTTTTGAAAATTATCGCTGTAGGTAATGTGCGTAGGAATTGATTTCATCATCCGACCCAAGCTCGCATTGGTCTGGATAAAAGAAAATACAATATAAACCAAGATAAAAGCATAGGCAATGTAAAGCGCGTAAAGCTGGTAACGCTGTTTAAAATAGCTGCGTAAAACACCGGCTTTGGTGGGTGACGGCATAACATTGGTTTTAGATAACACCTCTAACACTAAGTCACGCGCAAAGATATTGTGCTCTACACCCTGCTCATCTTTTTTTGCTGTGATTAAAAACAGACCTGAAACCTGGTAATCAATCACAACGGTATCTTGCGGGATTAATTGTTTACAAATAAATAGCCAGTTCGCCCTGAGGGTCATCACTTCGTTGGTGAAAGCATATAAGGCGCCGATTTCGTCAGGCGCAGCATTAAAGGTGCTTTGATCAATATAATCATTTAATTGCAGCACTAAGTCATCAAACAAACCCGCCGCAGTGGCCCTATCAGCCGAGCGAGCGTATACACCCATCGCTTGCTGAGTCATAATTGAATTGAGCTGCTGGGTGTAAGCTTCACCGTGTGTTATCGCGTGTAAGTCGCTTAACACAAAGCTTATCGGGATAGTGTAACCCGTGATTTGATAGACTTGTTGCACGCGACTTTTAATAATAGCGACTTTATCTAAAAAGGCTTGGCGAGATTCATCTAACAAATGTTTAACTGAGAAAGAAATGATGATTTTATTTAGCGGAGCACTTCGACGCTGCTTGACAGTGTCTTCTAAAAAATTTTCCCAAGTGGCTAAACTCATGATGTTTTCATACACCGCCTGCTCAGGAAAGACTACCGCCATCGCTTCGGTGACATACCATCTGGCACCCACATCGTTCATAGCTTGTTCTGGCGTGCTGGCAGTGGCATATTTTCTTACGCCACGCTCAAACTCATTGTCGTCTAGACTAAAGGCCAACATCCATGGCAGGGTTTTAATGCGTTTGCTTAAATGTTTTAAGTTTTCTTTATCCAGTTGCTCGCGCATAGCTTTGTAACGCGCTAAGCAAGAATGATTTAAGGTGTCGAGTTTTTCACCGTCAATAATAAAGCCTGTTTTGTATTCATATATTTTTTTACGCACTAAATGATTCAGCGCAAAAATCACCCCCATGAGCACAATAAATATGATAAAACCTGCCCACAAAGGCCAGTTAAACATAACAATGATAAAGCTGGTCAGCACCACGGCTACCACCAACAACAAGAACCACTTTAAAATTTTACGCAACAGCTTCATCAATAAGAACTCACGTTAGAAGATTTAAATAATTGTGTATAGTGAAATACAAAATTCCAAAGAAAAACAAAAATACGAAGGCTAGCAACATTAAGGGCGCCACCCACTTCCAATAGGTACGCTGATACCATTTTTGGGTCGCGTTTTTTTCAAGCACTAAAGGCTTAGCCTCAAGCGCGGCATAGACAGATGGAAACATTTTATCAACAGCATCATCACTGGGTATTGTTAGCTGCAGCTGAGACAGGCAATGTTCCTTGAGCTTATGAAGTTCAGCGCCATCTTCGTGACGATAATATTTACCCCGAAAACCCATCACTAAACAACGATAATAAACCCGTACCACCTCTGCAGATTGCTCAGTTAAATCGGCCAGTTTGCTAAAAAACAGTTCCCCACCATTTGAGGTCGAAAAATATCTTTCTTGCAGTAATTGCTGTTGCCATTGTGATTTATCGGCCCATGCAGAACGCTGCACAGTTTCATCAATCCAGCAGTAAACGGCAAAAGCGGCCAAATCAAATTTATCTTTATCTAAGCTTGCAGCGCCATTAATAATAGACTCTATTGTGTCAACAATTTTAGTGTTAAACACATTAAAATCGGCATTCACAAAGCCTGCTTGCTTTTGTTCACCCACATATTTGATGAGCGGGTTAAAATGAGAAAACAATGTCATTATCTAGTCCTTAGTTCCCGCAAAACTTATCTGTATGTCAGATTCATTTGCCCCCAAATACAAACCCACGCGTTGCTCTTTGCCTGCCAGCAACCACTCGCTGCTCACGGCATCAATCTCATAATAAAGACAATGGCTCACATTCGGGATGCCGACGGGCGCGGCAGGTAGTGCTTTTAGCCCTGCTCCAGGCACCGCATACTCAATGCTTTTACCAATATTTGAATAAGAACACAGCTTAGCTTGTGTATTTATTGTCTTGGCTAGCGCCTCTAATGCATCCGCATTTTTTGCTTCAAATAACACATAAAATTGTTTGTTGTCAAAAAACTTATCTCGGAGATGCGCTTCATAAAAATCACCCGTAAATTCGGCTTGCACAATATTGTTTGATGACAACAAAACTTTATCCAAAATACTTTCTATTAATAGGGTTGATTTTGAATAAGTGCTTTCTAAATCATCATGCTGATAAGTTGGCACCAGAACATTCCCATTAACATCTTCACCAATAAAATTAATGTCCATCACAAACACGCTCAATTCAGCTAAAAACTCAACCAACATGCTATAACAGTAAAAAGGATGCGTGTGATCGCCACTGACCATTTGGCGCATTTGTGCTAGATAGCGCACTAAGGTTTGCAATAATTGCAAGTTTTCTTGCATTTTCCTATCGCCATCATAAGCACTCCAATTATGCTTATAGGCTTCTAATTGCTTGGCGCGGCCCACTAAATTATTATAAAAATCTGACATTAGTTGCTTCAAATTATCATTCGCGGTAATTTTCAAGCAAGGTGGAATAAAGCCATCATCGAGCTTAATCTCACTTTTAACTTTGTTGATACGCGCAATGGGTAACAACGAATAATTTTGTACTTGTGAAATTTCGGTATCCCAGAAAATACGCACTGCATAGCGCAACGTTTTTACCTTGGCTTTTGGACCTGCGTAATACAAGTCATCAATTTCATCGCCCGATTTCACACAGATAAAGCGCGTTTCAACGTTATCAAGCTCCAGATTGTCAACTTCTGTCACATTGGAGCGGTTTGGCTGCACCAGCTTCACCCCAAGGTAGACCACTAAGCTGTCTTTTTCTGCTAATTCTTTAGTGAATGAGCGCGTTAACAACACGGCATTAGAGGGTAAGTCTAGCTGAGCACCATCGGCTAAAATGAGATTGGCGCTGGTTAAGCTAAAAATATTATTTGCCAGCAAAGCTAAATCAACGTCCATGGCGTTAACCCCCCAAAGATAGGGCATTAAGATACGCGCATAGTTAATTAGTTTATTGTCATGAACTTGATCGGAAAGTTGAAAATGCTGGGGCTGTAAAAACAAACCCTGCTCCCAACTAATTGGACTATCATACGTCATAAGGCCACACTCTCCTTGAATTTACCCTAAATTACACCCGCCTAATTGCTTACGGCATAGGCCTTTAAAATACCCTGCTCGCCCAAATGCAAATCAATATGCAACGGCGCCGGATAATAAACTCGCTTCCATATTTGCAGCCCATCAACATGGCTGTCGACAGGTACATCAAAAATTTTCACCGTTTGATTTGGTATCAAATGGTTATAGGCAGCAATCACCACCACAAATTTCATGCCGGCCATGCGCGTGATGCTGAGCTGATGCTGCTCACCGGGTGAAACATAATACCGATTAATAAAAAAGTCTTGCGCGTCAACAGCGTGATTGTTTTTTTCTAGGAAGCTAGAAATTCCTTGGGAATTTTGCAGGTAATGCTGAATTTTTTGTAGTTGTGTGGTCTGCACTACCGCCACAAGTAAGGCATGCGAGCGTTGTTTGATGGTATTTAAAGCGGGATCAGCTTTGATATTAAGCGTAACCGCATTGGGTTGATACACCCATTCATGCGCGTTAAGTGCTGGCCGATGTGTGGCACAGGAATTGAGCAGCGAAGCTGCAAGGCAAATCAACGATAAGCCTATAATTTTGTAAGTATTTTTCGGCATCCCAGCGTTCCATTTCTTAGGGGTTATTTACATTAACTGCTTTTCAGATTAATGTCAATTCACGCTGATAAGAAAAGATGGCTGCAATTCATTATTGCTAATAATTTATACAGCCTTGCAGGTTTGTAGGAGCAAGCCATTTTTAAGCCCGGCGGTAGCCTAACGCAAGTCGAATGGATTCACACTCAATCCAATTGATGCATAAAACACTGAACCTGCTGGCCGGTCGGGATTTACCCTAGCTTGAAGTGAATTTGCCATAGATAATGTCGCTCTTACCGTCACCTTAGTTTGGCTTTGATCTTTTATAATATTAATTGGGATGCACGCCCCCCCAGGGTAAGCATTATGTTCCAGCACGCAAACTATATATTGACTACCATTATAATTAAAGCGTAGGCGCTTCCTGCTCAACACCCCGCGGGCAATCTCATTATTGGGGACATTAATCAAGATACTATTATGTTGATAGATAACATCTTCAGTATCAAAATGGATCTCACATGGCTCAGCCTCTTCTGCTGACCCTGATGAACCGCCGAATAGCTCAAGCGGGCTCAAAGGTGTTAAAGGTGTTAAAGCATGACCTGATCTCGGATCAGGCGTACGAGCAAGTAGCCCGCGACCAGGTGTTGGCGGTGTGTTATAAGACATATAATTTATTCTTGTTATTATTTAGTTTCTTATTTTACCTAGCAATACTTAACGCTTCCTTAACCACTACAACATATCAACCGGATCCACATCAATAGACCAACGCACTTTGCGGCTACTCGATAAACGCTCAATGCTCAATAAGCTTTCGCCAAGCAATTGCTGCAGTGCTTTACGCTTTGTACTTGAAACTAACAGCTGCCAACGAAAGCGCCCTACCCGTTTTTCAACCGGTGCAATACTTGGGGAATAAACTTGCAGGCTGCGGGTTACGTCGCACTCGCCGAGCAGCTTTTGCACCTCAATCAAAAAAGTTTCACACACCGCATTGGTGACCGCCTCCACTCGAAACAATGCCAAATGCACAAAAGGAGGCAGCTGTGTTGCTTGGCGCTCGGCCAGGGCTGTTTTAGCGAACGCCGAATACCCTTGTTTAATTAAGATTTGCAGCAATGGATGCTCTGGATGATGCGTTTGAATTAAAACTTCGCCTGGTTTTTCTTCGCGCCCTGCTCTGCCGGCCACTTGCAATAACAATTGGGCCATTTTTTCGGTGGCAAAAAAATCGGCGCTGTATAAGCCACCATCAGCATCGAGCATCACCACCAGTGTCACGTTGGGAAAGTGGTGTCCTTTAGCCAACATCTGTGTGCCTATTAAAATTTGCGCTTGGCCACTATGAGCTTGCTGCAAGTGGTGCTCTAAGTCACCCTTTTTACGCGTAGTATCACGGTCAATGCGGGTGATATTGGTTTTTTTAAATTTTTGCTGCAAACATTGCTCAACTCGCTGCGTGCCTAAGCCCACATCTAATAGCTCGCCTCCCCCACACTCTGCGCATTGCACAGGAATAGGCTTGTGTTTGCCACAATGATGACATTGTAAATTATTTTGCGTTAAGTGCTTAGTAAAAGGCGCCTCGCAGCGCTGACACTCGGCGACCCAACCACATTCGTGACACAGCATAATGGGGGCAAAACCACGCCGATTTAAAAACACCAACACTTGGTTGCCCTGCTCCACATGTTTGCCAATGGCTTGCAGCACAGCGGGCGCCAAACCTTGCACCAGTTTTTGCTGGCGCATATCAATAAGGTGAAATTGTGGCAATTTTGCACCAGTGGCCCGCACGGTTAAGGGTAGCAAAGTAAACCGCCCCAGTGCTGCATTATGCAAACTGGTTAGCGATGGCGTGGCCGAACCTAACACAATAGGTATGTTATTGAGTTGTGCGCGGCGAATGGCAAGATCGCGCGCATTGTATTTGAAGCCATCCCATTGTTTAAACGAGGCATCATGCGATTCGTCGACCACAATCATCTTTAAGTTGTTAAATGGGGCAAAAATGGCCGAACGCGTGCCAATAAGTACTGAAATGTCGCCAGTTTTGACCTTTAGCCACGATTCGAGCCGTTGCTTGTCGGTTAAGCCTGAATGAAACAAACCAATAGGGCAGTTGAGGCGCTCACGAAAACGATTAATGGTCTGTGGCGTTAGGCCAATTTCTGGCACCAGCACTAATGCCTGGCCCCCATCGCACAGAAGACTCTCTAAGCTAGACAGGTATACTTCGGTCTTGCCGCTACCCGTAATGCCGTCTAATAAGAAGCAAGAAAAGCTATTTTGGGCCGCTTTAATGCTCTCAACGGCCTTTAATTGCTCTGCGTTGAGCATTGGGCCAGCTTGCACCAAAGGATTTAACCCCTTGATTTTACTTATCTTCACCTCTTTTACTAAATGTTTATCAATTAGTATTTTAAGATTGGGGCGGGTAATACCCAAGCTGGTTAACTCATGCTGTGTTTTGACCAAATGTTCTGCGTTGAGCTCGCTAATTTCTCGAAAACGCTGCAACGTTTGCCACTGTTTTGGCGCCCGCTTAAACACTGCTTGCTCCACTTGCCAGCCCAACTCGGTTAATTCAAAGCCGGTTTGCAGTGCCAGCACCGCCGGGGCACCTTGGCGCAAAGCCACCGGTATAGCCTGGTGTAACACCTCGCCAATGGGGTATTGGTAATACGCCGCCGCAAAGCTCAACAAGCTGAATAATTTTTCTGAAAAGAGGGGGCTTGGGTCTAACACTTCGCTAATCGATTTGAGCTTATGCAGCGGCAAAGCCGACTCCGCCACCACACCTAGCACCACGCCCACCAACTGCTTGCGCCCAAAAGGCACCCGCACACGGCAACCCGGCTGCGGCAAAGCAGCCAAGCCGACCGGCGCTAAATAATCAAATATACGCCGCAAAGGGGAGGGGATGGCAACTTGAATAATGGATGGATGCGTCATAAGGCGATTATAGTCGGTTTTAAGATGCAGGTGTTAGCAATCGTTTCGCTGTATTTTTCCGACCATTATACGACCAATCGTATAATAGTCATGACCATTATACGATTGGTCGTATAATGGTCGGATGATAACGCGAATTTACGACAAACTGATTAGCCAACACTTCAAGGCCGACCGACAAATGCTGTTTTTTGTGGGCCCGCGCCAGGTGGGGAAAACCACCTGTAGCCTAAACGCCAAAGCTTTGACAGAAAAATTTCTGTGCCTAAACTGGGATAATACAGATACCCGGCGCTGGCAGCTTTTGGCGCATGAGCAATTGTTTCGTGAAGATATTCGCGATCTCACCAACATACGCGACATGCAACAGCTCGTTATGCTGGCCGAATTACTCAAACACCAAACGGGGCAACTCATTAATTACAGCAACTTAAGCAATAAGCTGCAAATTTCAACCGACACCGTGCGGCGCTGGTGCGCGACCTTAACCGAATTTTATTATGGTTACATGCTATCGCCTTGGACGAAAAACATTAGCCGCTCTTTACTTAAAAATCCTAAATTTTATTTATGGGATTGGTCGTCTTTAAAAGACGAGGGCGCAAAGTTTGAAAATTTTATCGCCGGACACTTACTAAAAGCCGTACACCTTTGGACTGACCGAGGCTTAGGTGATTATGGTTTATATTTTTTGCGCGACAAAGATCAAGCTGAAGTTGATTTTCTTGTCACAAAAAATGCTGAACCTTGGTTTTTGGTAGAAGCGAAACTCAGCAGCAAAAAAAGCCTCAGCCCCAGCTTGAAAAAAATTTCAGAAGCAAACCCAAGCCAAACATGCGTTTCAAGTAGTACAAGATTTAGACTATTTAGACATCGACTGCTTTACGTTAGAAACACCGACCATTGTACCGGCAAAGAGTTTGCTTTCGCAGTTAGTGTAACACCCGCAATACGGCCATTAAGATAACAGTATTGTCTGCCACAACGTATTACACAAGATGAAAATCAACTATTTTTAGAACGGTATTTCAAAGAAATGCTACGCTTATCTAAACATAGAAAAATGGTGTGCCCGAGACGATTCGAACGTCCGACATTTGGCTTCGGAGGCCAACACTCTATCCAGCTGAGCTACGGGCACGGAGAAGGGGAATTATATAGCATTACCTTGGTTTTGGGGGTTTTTATTCCTCAGAACGAAGTTGGTGTATGAACTTACTATAACTCGTTAGTCGGTTTGTTTGCACAGCCTCGGTAGGGAGATCTTTTATTAATGCGTAATAATAAATTTCTTGGCCGTGTAATTCTTCCGCAGGGTAAAGTTGGCTCTGCCACTCTTCGGGCTTTTGCAAGCGAAAATAATCATCTGCATCCCAAGCATAAGGAATTTTACTACCACTACGAATTTCATCTAGCACCTCTTTAGGCGCACCATTGTCGGCGGCAAATTCATAGTGTATATTTAAATCTTCGTAGCACTTAATCACTAAATAAGACGGTCTGGCATTCTTATCGAGCAAAAGAAAGCTGCCGGTTAATTCGGTTAAATAGTATTCTACAATATCATTTTCAATGAGTAATTTTTCAAAAAAGTCACAAAACACTGGGTCTTTAATAAAGCTTGCCGTGTTGCGCGCCAACATGCTTCTCAGCTCTTCGCTCATGGTTTTGAAATATTGTTTTTGTAGCTGGGCAATGTTTTGCTCTACCAGCTCCACCACATCTTTATTATTTTTTTGTATGAAGTGATCAATTAAGCCTTCATTAAACGCTTTAACCGCAATTTTCTCATCGCCTTTGCCGGTGAGTAAAATTTTCTTTACCGGATGATCTTGCAACTTACGGCAAAATTCTAAACCATCCATACCTGGCATGTCATAATCAACCACGACCACGGCAACTTCGCAAAAACGTTTGGGATTATAAACTTCGTCAGTAATTTGCTCTAAGTTTAAGGTCAATGTGTGATTGGTCAACGGATTGCCACCCACTTCTGCGGCAATGCCGACACTGCGCTCACTCACGTGGGCAGAGTCTTCCGCTTGTTTCAAAAATGTTAACGCCTTATTGGCCTGACTGAATAATTTGTAGACCATGGATTGGCTAAGCTGCAAACTGAAATTGGTTAAAAAATCGATTTTATCATCCACAAGTATCACTGTGGTGGGATAATAATATACTGGAATTCCTGTAAAACGCATCGATCACTCCATTAGTTTGCAATATATTTGGCGATTATACGCTAACTTGTTGAATTTGGGTATTATAACCAATCGCCATATTGAGATTGAAGCACACTTATTGCCGCCAATCCGGCTGTTTCACTCCGCAAAACTCTTGGGCCAAGGCGTATGGAGCAAAAATACTTAGCTTCTGCCGCTTTGACTTCTTCAGCCGAAAAACCGCCTTCGGGGCCCACTAATAAGGTGCAGGCTTGCATGGCCTCTTTTACGGGCAAGGTGTTTTTGACTTCAGGACATAAAATGAATTTTTGCTGCCCATTATCGGCATCAATAATCGCTGCAAATTCCTGGGGTAGATTAATGGCCACGATATCGGCCCGCCCAGATTGCTCGCAAGCACTATTGGCGATGTTTTGCCAATGCTGCAGTTTTTTTGACCAACGATCGGCGGCTATTTTGACGTTGCAATAGGTCGAAAACATTGGCGTAATTTCGCTCACCCCCAGCTCTGTGGCTTTTTGAATGGCCCAATCCATTTTTTCACCCCGGCAAATGCCTTGGTAAAGATGAATCTTAAGCGTCGGCACGCCAACATTAATTTGCTGGACAGTAATGTTCACGCTGGTTTTTTTCTTACTAATGCTGGTAATCGTTGCCAAGTAATCAAAGCCATCACCGTTAAACAACACCAATGCATCACCCACGCTAAAACGTAATACGGTGTGCAAATGGCGTGAGGCAGCTTCGCCTAAGGTTAGTTCGCTGTTTGGGCTAAGCGTATCGGATGTGTAAATTCTAGTGGTGCGCATAAAAAAAATTGCTCGAAATTTTATTCGCCCTGCGCGCCACTCTTAACAAGAAAGGCGCGAGCTGGGCTGCAAAACAAATGAATGACGGTTACGTTTTAATAACGATAATGTTCAGGCTTAAAAGGCCCGGCTTGCGCAACACCAATATAATCGGCTTGTTCGGCATTTAAAGTGGTTAGTTTTGCGCCAAGTTTATCTAAATGTAAGCGTGCCACTTCTTCGTCAAGTTTTTTGGGCAGCATATAAACTTGTTTTTCGTAATTGTCGGCATTATTCCACAACTCTATTTGCGCTAACACTTGGTTAGTAAATGAAGTCGACATCACAAAGCTAGGATGTCCCGTTGCGCAACCTAAGTTGGCCAAACGGCCTTTGGCTAAAATAGTAATCCGCTTCCCATCTGGGAAAATAACTTGATCCACTTGCGGTTTAATTTCATCCCATTCATATTGTTGTAGTGAAGCAATATCGATTTCATTGTCAAAATGGCCAATGTTCAACACAATGGCTTGATCTTTCATGGCCAGCATATGCTCGTGAACAATGACATCTTTATTGCCAGTCGTCGTCACAAAAATATCACCCTGGCTCACAACGTCTTCTAACAACACAACATCATAACCTTCCATAGCCGCTTGCAATGCACAGATAGGGTCCACTTCGGTGACTTTCACTTTAGCACCTAAGCCTTTAAACGCTTCCGCGGCGCCTTTACCCACATCACCATGGCCCAAAATTACCACGGTTTTACCGGCCACCATCACATCGGTGGCGCGCTTTAAACCGTCCATCATTGATTCGCGAATACCGTATTTGTTATCAAATTTAGACTTGGTTACCGAATCATTCACATTCATTACCGGCACGGCCAAAGTGCCCGCTTCAGCCATTTGAGTCATACGGTGCACACCGGTTGTGGTCTCTTCGGTAATGCCTTTTATATTGGCTAAAATCTCAGGGAATTGCGCGTGCATCATCATGGTTAAATCACCCCCATCATCTAAAATCATGTTGGGCTGCCAGTTATTTGGCCCGGTAATGGTTTGTTCAATGCACCATTCATATTCCGCTTCGGTTTCACCTTTCCAAGCAAACACCGGCACACCGGTTACGGCAATGGCGGCAGCAGCGTGGTCTTGGGTGGAAAAAATATTGCATGAAGACCAGCGCACTTGTGCACCTAACGCGGTTAAAGTTTCAATTAACACCGCGGTTTGAATCGTCATGTGAATGCAGCCAGCTATGCGCGCGCCTTTAAGCGGTTGCTCCACTTTATACTGCTCACGCAAGATCATTAAGCCAGGCATTTCAGTCTCGGCAATAATCATTTCTTTGCGGCCCCACTTTGCCAGGCTCAAATCGGCGACTTTAAAATCTTCAGTGTTGGTAGGCATTGGAATAGGCTTCATAGTGGGCTTCCTCAGTAGAGTTGATTAAAATTTGTACGCATTTTACCTGTAAATGGCGCCGTTGACTACGTTCGATTCAAGGTATTGAGGAATAAACGCTTAAATTTAGCGCCATTGACCTGCTTAACCCAATGAATAAGGTGGCCACGCTGGCTTACATACATGCCAGCATAATGATTGCCCGGCTGTAGGTTTACGTTTATTTTGGCTGTGGCTAGTTGGTAAAAGCGGGTATTTACCGCACTCGCCGCGGCAAGCGGATCCCAAAAATCATACACGCCTAGCTTAATGTAACGCAGGTTTTTCTGCATAACAGCGCCGGTAAATTTTGCTGCAGGCGTTCTAGCCGCTTTAATAAATCTTTGATAAAAACTAAAATCCAGCTTCACTTGGTTACAAGCATCAAGCGGCACTAATTGAATTGGCGCGCCTGAAGCCACAACGTATTGTGCGGCATAAGCATCAGAATAAACATTCCATTCAGCCGCCGTATTGGTTTGCTTAGGCGCCAAGGCTTGCAAGTTACCTGGCACATGTAGCGTACCACCCAGCACCACCAGACGTTTAATTTGCTGTTTGCTCTTTGGATATTGCTGCAATAACCGCGCAATATTCGTTAAAGGCCCAATGGCTAAAATAGTGGTGGGCGCCTTAGCTTGGGTTAATAATTGATGTAACAGTTGCACTGCATTGGCGTGCATCTGTAAATTATTGGCGCGGCCTAATGGAATGCCAAAGCGTTGGTCAACAACCTTTCGAAACCAGTTAGGAAAATGTTTATTGCCGTACCAGGGCTTCGCCCGGCCACATGCAACCGGCATAGTTTTACGACCCGTTAAGGCTAATAAACCCGATAAGGTGCGCAGTGCAGGCTGGCAATGTGACTCGCCGGTGGTCACAATTGAAATGCCTTTTATATCCGCTTGCGGGTTTTGCAGTAAATATAAAACCGCCATCCAATCATCGCTGCCCATGTCGGTATCAACAATAATCGGCGTGCTGGCAACACTACAAAACATACAGCAAAGTAGCGCACAAAAACTGAGTAAGCGCATGGTGCTGTCCTTATAGTGCTTTGCGCAATTGCTCGGCTTTATCAGTTTTTTCCCAGGTGAAGCTGGCTTCTTCGCGACCAAAATGGCCATAGGTTGCCGTGGGACGATAGATAGGGCGTAATAAATCCAGCATTTTAATAATGCCGCCGGGGCGCAGGTCAAAATTTTCACGTATGAGGTCAATAAGCTCTGCATTGCTTAATTTTCCGGTGCCGAATGTTTCAATGCGAATTGAAATGGGCTCTGCAATACCAATGGCATATGACAATTGAATTTCACAGCGTTCGACTAGGCCGGCGGCCACAATATTCTTTGCCACATAACGCGCCGCATACGCTGCTGAGCGGTCAACTTTTGAAGGGTCTTTACCCGAAAAAGCGCCACCACCATGGCGTGCCATGCCGCCATAGGTGTCCACAATAATTTTGCGACCGGTTAAGCCGCAATCACCTTGCGGGCCACCCACAACAAAACGCCCGGTAGGGTTAATAAAATATTTTGTTTCTGGGATCACCCAGTGCTCTGGCAATACGGGTTTAATAATTTCTTCGCGCACCGCTTCAATTAACTCTGCTTGGCTAATGTCGGGCGCATGCTGGGTTGATAACACCACGGTATCGATGGCAACCGGTTTATCATCAATGTAGCGAAACGTAACTTGGCTTTTTGCGTCAGGGCGCAGCCAAGGTAATTTACCTTCGTGGCGCAATTTTGCTTGTTGGCGCATTAAGCGATGCGCATAAGTAATCGGAGCCGGCATCATCACATCGGTCACGTTAGTGGCATAACCAAACATCATGCCTTGGTCACCGGCACCCATGTTGAGTAAGTCATCCGCATCTACGCCTCGGGCAATATCGTTACTTTGCTTGCCGATGGCGGACAGCACCGCGCAAGATTGGCCGGCCAAGCCAACGTCGGAGGAATCATAACCAATACTGGTGACCACTTCGCGTACTAAATCGTCTAAATCTACCCAGGCACTGGTAGAAATTTCGCCGCCGACTATCACCATACCGGTTTTGGTGAAGGTTTCGCAGGCTACTCTGGCCATAGGATCTTCTGTTAGAATGGCGTCGAGCACGGCATCGGAAATTTGGTCGGCGATTTTGTCGGGATGGCCTTCAGAAACTGATTCTGAAGTAAATAAATCATATTCACTCATGGTGACTCCGCAATTATAGCGTTAAAGAGCCCGGGATTGTACCGCATCCACCCTAGCGCCGCAAAGCGTGAATTGCTTCTTGGTGCTAAGTATCGCCTTTGGTCAGCTTAGCAATGAATATCTTTTACCGTCACATGCTGTGAGCCTATAGCACCCCAATTAAGAAAGTCATATTCATACTCACCCAGTTTAAGCTGTCCTGAATACCCAGCCGATACACCCGTGTCATAGCTAAAGTCAGCACTGGGGATAGCTATATTTTTACAATGAATATAAAAATAAGATATCGTGCTGTGTGGTAGGGTAACGGTGGTACTGTCGCCCGTTATATCAGCTTGCTGACACGATGATTGCGCGCAGTAATAATTGTAATTATTAGCACTGGCAACATTTACAAACAACAAACCCATAAGCGTAAAAAAAACAGCCTTTTTCATAATAGTGTCTCCGACATTAATTAAGCCAATACAAACACTTATTCATGTCGATTATTATTTTTATTAACCAAATAATGCCGTTCGAGTCCATTTATCATAACAATAAAATTGAAATAGCCAAAGCTCCTTATTTTTCAAGAAGCAAAGCGACAAAGAAAAAATCAAAAACATCCGAGCGCAGCGAGCTCCTTCTCCCCCCACCCCACACAGGCTTTGCGGGCGCGATGAATGCTACCTTTTCAAGCCCCTCGCCGGCAGGACGCCGGTGCGGAGCCTACAGGGACGTATTCACGGCGTGGCTTGCAAAGGTGGCGTTCATCGCGCAAACCCAAACGCCTACTCACAAACCTCTAATTGACTCACCCGCTGATACCCACGCGGCAATTTATTACCCCGCTGCGCCCGCTGCCCATAATAATGTTCTAAATCTTTATGTTTCAACGTAATATGACGCCCACCCGAATAAAGCTTAATATTTTGTTTCGGATTAACCACCGCAACATCCACCACAAACTCTTCTTTCGTTTTAAACTTCGCGCTAGGAATATTGATAATTTTATTACCCTTACCTTTTGCCAACTCAGGCAATTCGCCAACAGGGAAAATCAATAACCGGCCAATATTACTCACCGCCACAATTAAATCTTTTTTCAAATCGTTCACCGGGTAAATCGTTAGCACATGGCCGCCCTCCGGCACTTTAAGCACCGCTTTACCGCTTTTGTTTTTAGTAATCAAATCTTCAATCGTGCCCACAAAACCGTAACCCGCATCAGAGGCCAGCAACACTTTATCGTCACTGTTACCCATAATCACTTCATCAAAACCACCGGCATTTGATTTTACTCGGCTGGTTAACGGCTCGCCCAAGCTACGCGCAGAGGGCAATGAACTGGCCAGCAAAGAAAAGGCTCGCCCGCTAGCATCAAAAAAGATAGCCGGCTGGTTACTCTTACCCTGCGCCGCCGATTTAAATTTATCACCCGATTTATAATTTAACGCTTTAGGATCAACATCGTGGCCTTTAGCAGAACGGGCCCAACCCGCTTCGGATAGCACCACCGTAACAGATTCTGCCGGTGTGAGCTTGGTCATATCAATGGCCGCAGCCTCTTCACGCGTTACAATAGGCGAGCGCCGTTCATCACCATATTCTGCAACGGCTTGTTGCAATTCTTTTTTCACCAAGGTTTTCATGCGCGCTTTGGATCCTAACGTTTGTTCCAAGTTAGCTTTTTCTGCCGCCAGCTCGGCTTGCTCGCCGGTAATTTTTTGTTCTTCAAGTTTGGCCAAGTGGCGTAACTTCAATTCTAAGATCGCTTCGGCTTGCGTATCGGTCAGTTTGAACGTTTCAATTAAAGCGGCTTTAGGCGCATCTTCATAACGGATAATGCGAATCACTTCATCCAAGTTTAAAAAGGCGACCAATAAGCCTTCTAAAATATGTAAGCGCTTGGTGACTTTTTCTAAGCGATATTGCAAACGTCTGGTGACGGTTTCGGTGCGAAACTTTAACCATTCATTTAAAATTGTTGGCAAACTTTTTACTTGTGGCTTGCCGTTAAGGCCAATCACATTCATGTTTACCCGGTAGGTACGCTCTAAATCGGTGGTAGAAAACAAATGCGACATAATGGCATTAACATCCACTCTGTTTGAGCGCGGTGAAATCACCACCCGCACGGCATTTTCGTGATCGGACTCATCACGCACATCATCGACCATGGGTAATTTTTTGGCTTGCATTTGCGCGGCAATTTGCTCAATAATTTTAGCACCCGACACTTGATGCGGCAGGGCGGTAATCACCACCTCACCATTTTCTATTTCAAACACGGCGCGAGCACGAATGCTGCCATGGCCCGTGGCATACATTTCTTGTAATTCAGCCAGCGGGGTAATAATTTCTGCTTCGGTAGGGTAATCTGGCCCCGGCACAAATTGGCAAAGTTCTTGCAGCGTGGCTTTAGGGTTATCCAGCAAATGAATGCAGGCATTAACCACTTCGTTTAAATTGTGCGGCGGAATATCGGTGGCCATGCCCACGGCAATGCCGGTGGTGCCGTTGAGCAATAGATTAGGCACGCGTGCCGGCAAGGTTTTGGGCTCGTCTAACGTGCCATCAAAATTAGGTGACCAATCAACCGTGCCTTGGCCCAATTCAGACAACAACGCCTGCGAATATTTCGACAATTTCGCCTCGGTATACCGCATGGCAGCAAACGATTTAGGATCATCAGGCGAGCCCCAGTTGCCCTGGCCATCAACCAAGGTATAGCGATACGAAAAGTCTTGCGCCATCAACACCATGGCTTCATAACACGCCGCATCACCATGCGGATGGAATTTACCCAACACGTCACCAATGGTACGCGCCGATTTCTTATACTTAGCGGTCGACTTTAAGCCCAGCTCCGACATAGCATACACAATACGCCGCTGCACCGGCTTCAAACCATCGCCAATATGGGGCAGGGCGCGGTCTAAAATGACATACATGGAATAATTTAGGTAGGCTTGCTCAGCAAATAAGCTCAGCGGCTGCGATTCCACAGCTTCAATGACTAGGTTATCTTCACTCATACGGGGTCCATTCGTTCGTTTGGGTTAATGAGGGTGATTGTAGCGGAAAATGAAATTGTTTGTCCAATGGTGTTTTGTGAGGGAGGTTTTGAGAATTTAATTCAAAAGACCAGAGGGAAAGCCCATGACAGAAGCTTGCGCTTGAATACGCATAATACCCCCTATCTACCCGGGCCTCGCCTGAATGAGGCAATTTCCTGACGCCATTCCTCTAATGGTGCTAGGTAAGCATCATGAAATGTTTGGCGAACCTCTGGTTGATGTAACGGCATCCTATTGTATCTGGCTCGATATTTGGCCAAAGCTTTTTGACATATAATTTTTGCATCTCCCCTATGCCTCTCGGCTGTAAGCTGTTCCAAGCAGGTAAGATAATCATCAAAATAAAAAGCTGCTTGTTGTTTAAATGCCCGCATATATGATCGGCATGCATTAAGCTGATCATGTTCCAGAGCTTCTAACCTTGCCCACATAAGGCTTGCCTCCCCCGAATTCACCCCATGTTTTATTGCATTTGTTAACGCATATCTTAATTCATCATAACCAATTTTAAACATACCCGGATTGTTATATACATCCTGTAAAGTATCAAACAGTATTTTTGGCGAAGAATATTTCACAAAATTAGCCATTGCTTCATTATCGACAATAATCACCCGGATTTCAGCAATAGTTAACTCCGTTGCTGTTTTAAAATCTGGTTGTTTCCCATCAATTCGCGGGTGTGGAAAATACATGCTTTGTCTACTAAGGTCTTGAGTATAAGCAAACAATTCTTTGTAATAAATGCTAATTAAATGCACGGGGATATGCTGATATAAATAGGCTTCTCGCTCAAAACGATGTTTGTTTTTAGCAAAGTTGCCCGGCGCATGAATAAGACGTTTCGTTAATTCAACAGATAACACCAAACAACGCAAGGGATCTAATATCTGTACTTCTATACCTGATTTTGTGTAACCAATAACTTTTACCTTGCCGAGCAAAGTCTGTGGCAGATCACCCAGCTCATATTCTTTCCCAATTATATAAGTTCGTTGGGTAGCTTTATCCATAATAAGTTCGCGTTTATAAAAATAATGATCAGCTAATTTTCTAACTTTTTTACGGAGTGTGTTAAACTTGCCTAGCGTTTTGGGATCAAGTTGACGGCCAGATTCTTGATGAAGAAGTTTGTTTAACCGATCAACACGCGCATCTCCTTTTTTAATCATACCATCAACTGTTTGTTGAATGGCTTTTGTTTCAGGGAAAACACAATCAACTGTGCCAGTAGATATTCCATGTGTATATTTATGATACGCAAGCCAATATGCGTGTCGCATTTCATGACGCAAAACACCCTCAAGGTTTAAGCTGCGTTTGGCTATGGTTTCGGCTTTAATAATAAGAGTTTTTATCGAGCTAGCAAACATTGCCGGAACATCTACGGGCGTATCCGGATGAGTTTTTGTAAAATCAGCAACTGACATTACAAATATTGAGAATCCTTCAAGATACGACAAAGTAAAATCAAAATATTGTTTCAAAACAGGATCTGATTGTCGGATTTGGTTGATTAGCTTTATAAGCTCATTTTTTACAGGCATTGTGCAGCCTGCAATATGCAAATTTAAGTTTTGTGGCAAAATAGCACAATACTGCGCAGCAGGGCTGACACCAAAAGTTAGCTCAGGAGGTACCGGACAAGTGGTGGCTAAACTGAGCGCAGACAATGGAACTGCTGCCAAAACGTTAGATCCCGTCATTTTCATCTACTTTATTAATTCTTATGAATAAAAGTATATAGATCTATCCTTAATTAATTATTAACGGAAAGCGAAATTGTTTTATTTAACGCAACCTTGACTATTTAATTCATTTTGGTGGTAATGAAAAACCCGAAGGGACCAAAAAATTTCAAGATCAGTCCCGCCAATTACTCTGAAAACTCTCTCACTGTCCTTTCGTATCGTCGTTGCGAGCCCGTAGGGCGTGGCAATCTCGTGTTAAATGTTGAGATTGACCTGTGCCCTCGGGTGCACGTCGCTACGCTCCTTGCAACGACGGCACCGGAGAAAAGCCGAAGGGTGTCAGATCTTGAAATCTGACATCAAAAACATCAAGATCTGACACCTAAGCTTGCTTATTAAGTGTCGCTTGAATTAACCTTTTGGATGTCGCGCTTACCTCTGCTTCTTCAGCAAAGCGATTCCAGTGACTTACCACCGTTTTAATTTCATCGATAATTTCTAATGCGCGTTGTTTTTTGATATCGCTAATGGTTGCTAGTTTTAAAAGTTGCTCTACGGCTGGATTTTTTCCTTCACCCATCAGCATTGTGCAGTGTTCTCCATTCGGACCTGAAGAAAATGTTAAATCATAAGCAGGTGATACACTCCACGTGCCTTCTTCATCCATTAAAAAAGAAAAGTTTTTGCTGTGGTCGTCCCGATTATGAGCGAAAACATTAAACACGCAGTGTCGAAATTGTTTTTCACACTCTTGAAAATTTTGTGTTAAATGCATTGTGGCGCGTAGAATACTTTGATAATCTAAACTTGGGATGCGATGGTCAGCGTGCAATAAGCCACTAACGGTATGCATATGAACGTTTTGCGCATCGATCTTATCAAAACGTTTCACACCAAAAAAACCGTGACCTTTTTTTGCTGGAAATAATTTTGCCGCGGGAACATCCAATCCAGCGGCTTTAGCCATTAAGTGATAAGCGTATTCTATTGCGCCGACATCATTTTGATCGATTGCTGATTTAAATTTTATTATCCAATGTTCATTGTCTATCGTTAAAAGCACTTTGGGTCTAGCGCCAGCCGAAGAGCTGCCTAGCTGTAATAAATTTTCGACATATTGTTCGGCATCATCTTCCTGGAATTGACGAACTTCATCGGCAATGGTCTCTAAATCAAATTCTAGAGGGTGTGGCTCTGATTCTATTTCTGGTTCATAACGTAATGCACCCATGCCATGCTTACCAACAAAGCAAAGTCTATCTAGTGGTGATAAGGTTAACGGATTGATGTTATGCATCATTAATTTTCGATCAAGCAAAACCCGCCCCCAACCATCGGGTAAGCTGTCATTAAATACACCAAACAAACCCTCAAACTTCGCAGTATCAGCTTGAATAATGCCTGGCTGCAAGGGTAGTTTGAAGGGGGATAAGCTAAGGTTCTGCGTGAGAAAATCGGCATCATATTCAAAGAATATCCTTCGATCGTTTAAAACAAGTTTGCCAACCAATATTTTTTGCTGGAAAGGTTGATAGTAAACACGAATTTGTTTTGTGGGTTCAAAGTTCATTTTCTACCTCGCTTGCGTGTCGGTTTTTCTTCGAGCAATTTATCGATGGAGCTTGGGAGTGGCTGATTTTCTTTCGTTAATAATTCGGCAAACTGATCGAGCACCCCTAATACCAACGCGATTTTCAATAGCGAGATTAAAGCAATTTGTCCCGTCCTTTCAAATTTTTTTAATGTGCCAAGACTCACACTTGAGCGCTCTGCGACAGTTTTTTGGGTTAAGTTCAAGGTTAAGCGTTTTTGCTTTATCCGTACAGAAATTTGTTCGGAAACCTCATTGGGGGTCAAGAATATAATGGTCATTATAGTATCCATATTCAATTATTTTATGGCCAAGGGATATTATAACGACTTTTATTATCATGTTCAACATGATAACTGCTAGGGGTCAGGTATCAGACAAGAACCAGAGGGGTTCGAGCTTGATACCTGGCATAAAATATTATTCGCTTCTTAACTTATTGATATCAGATTTCAATATTGACCCCCGCACCTAATAAAGTGAACCCCGATAATGTTAAGGCGAAGCAGCTACCGACTTAGACGCTAACCCCTGTTGTTGCAAGGCTTCTAAGCATCTTTGCGCTAGGTCTTTAGCGCGGTGGGTAAAGATGCCTGCGCAAAACGCCTTATCTTCTAGAAGACTCTTCGCCAAAAAAGATGAATCTGTAGATTTCGTCTCAACAGCAGCAATTTCTTTTTTTAAGGCTTGAATTAACTCCCTTATACCTTGTTTTTTAAACTCACCAGCCGAAGGGTTAATAACATATTCCTCCATCTCGGCCAATAAAGGGTGTAATTGTTCATAGGCATAAGGGAGATGGGCGCCACGGGGCTGTCGCTCACGTTTGGGGATACGATAATGGTAAGTCTTACTACAATCTTTAGTCGCGGTCAGCTCTTCAGAACATAACGCTTTAGATGGCGCATCTCTCTGGCTCACTTTCACAGCTTCAACCAGCTGGTAGCGTTCGGGATGCATACAGCCCCAATCATGTGGATTCTTTTCAATCACAATAAGTAAGCTGCGGCACCCAGAAGGATTCACAGCGGCCGCTTCAGCCTGAGCAGCTTCGCTGAGCTGCTTGAAGTCACAAACATTAACACTAATTTTAGCCAATTCAATCGGGTAATAATCAACCCGATAGGCTGACGTAGCCAAACCCGCTTTTGCACGAACAATATTTTCAATTGCTGGCAGAAACCCCTCTAGATTTAATCTAGCCTTCACATCAACACAATAAATAGCTTCAACGCTTGATTGAACGTTAAATAAAAAATCGGGCGAAGGCGCAGAAATATCATCACCCGCAAACCGACTCAGCACCAGCATAATTTTAACGTCTCCGACACCTGGATACTTTGAAATTGCCGTCATATAAAAGTTAAACTGCTCAAGCATCTTTTTTCCATCAGATGTGAACCTGAGCATTATAAGAATAATATCCGCTTGCCGAAGAAAACCTCCATCACACAATATCGGGGTAGATTTATCATCACCAAAGCCAGCCTCGGTAACCTGCCATGCTGTGTTATTTATGTTTGCTATAGAACGTTTCAAACCTACAGTCGGCAGTAGTACCTCCTGCGCAAAGGGTCCTTGCAGGCCGCAGACCAGCGACGTTTTTCCTGCCCCAGAGGGCCCTAACAAGGTAATTTTATATGACATAATTTTCTAATTTTGTTGTTTCTAACTCGCAATACTATCACAGCCATCTTAGCTGAGCATCAGTTTCGAGCGCTGAACAATTACGTCTTAACCCTGTAGGCTCCAATTTTTTACCACTCCTTTATAAACATTCCGCAAACCAAGTTACCCTGTGATTTATAAATTTCCATCACCAATTGCGGTTAACTGTGCAGTGTAAAAGTGAGAGGCAGGCATTACACGAACCCGTCTATAGGGCGCCAAGCATTCTTGACAACGTGCAACAAGCATTTTGGCTTTGCTATTACCCCACAGAGACCGACAGAATCCCTTGTCTATCAATAACCCCTCAATAAATGGATTAACCTCATCGTCACCTTCGCGCTGAGTTGCCCGAGTAAAACCATAGCTTCTTTCACAAAGCAGCTTATAAAGCTCTTGCATCTTCAATTTTTTATAGAGTGCAGCTTTACTGTTTTCAGAATAAGCGTATTCATGAATATCATCGATAACATCTTCTAAGTCCAAGGTGGTCAACTCTATTTCACTCAACAACTGTTTAAGGATATTTAATTTTTCTAGGAACTCTAGATTTTGTGATGAATGCCTAAGTGTTGTAATACTATTTAATATTTTTTTTACATCCAAGGGCCGACGATGTAAAGCCGACTTAAGACTAAGAAACTGAATCTCTAGCTCTTTTGAATTTGTAGACATGGAATCACAAGATAGAGTGTTTAACTGTAAATAATTTATGACATTTTGTAGCTTAGTACTTTGAGAAATTGAAAATCTTTGCGTTTCACCTTCGCGAATCTGATATGGAATAAACATACCCTGCTCCTTATTTTATCGATTATTTTTATAATTAGTATCCCTATAATAACCATCTAACATTAATGCAGTATTAAAGGGCTATACATAACACCCTGGTCAAGTCTAAAGCCTACAATGAAGCATTCAGAAAACAAATACGGCGCTCTTAATCTATTGTTAATACTGGCATGCAATACTACTAATAAATAAACAAGGAGCTCATCGTGCCTACCAACCAAAGAGCTGACTCACCTGAATCAAGAAGTAAACGCCCAAGAGCTGATAGCTATAAAGTCGCCGCTGATGGCAACGAATCAGAGTGTGAATTTGAGGGTAAAACTTATCGTACCGCCAGAGAAGGTCCTGATTATCTTTGTGGCAAAGGCGCTAGTGACCTAGTGCGCCACGCTTTTGTGCCAGGGGCTGATACTCGCTCAGATTATCTTATCCTTGGGCCAAAATCAGTCTTTCGTCCTATAAAACCTGGAACTAAACCCTATATTGATTATGTTCAAGCGAAATGTAAATATGATTTTTTCAAAAAGGTTTATGACAAGAGTGAAAGTGGTTTCTTTGACGTTACAGATTTAGGGTATAACTCTTATCGCTTGCTACTCCCAAGACATGGCGGTGCGTTTTTTAATGAATCAATGGATAAGCTTCCAAAAACTGAAGATCAACAAGCTCTATTTTTAGCTGTTTTAATCGAGTTGCAACGTATTCATGGCTTGGGGATTTCTATCATCGATATCAAATCGGACAATATATTAATTGAAGAATTCCTCGATGCTAGAAAAAAAGCATTTAAAGTACGTTTTATTGATGGTGGCCTACATCGAAAGAATAATACTCCTTGTAAAAAAAATGAAAAATTATATTGTGACTGGGCGTGCACACACATTGCACCGGAAATATGGCAGCAGATAATCGGCCAACCTCTTGACTATCCTTGCTGTGATATCTATAGCCTGGGTATGATGATAACGCACTTCCTTAACTGTGAGTATGTAGGTAACCCAGGACCCAAGTCTATGTTTCACATGATTTTTTGGCCCCAATCCGTACAGCTCAAACCGATGAATTCCAAGCTGCCTGGGCTTCGCCCTACTTTGGCTGACGTGATCAGTGCCTTTAGAACCAAGCTTGGCCTTGCTGCAAAATAACCAAAACACTTTTCCCCATCACCATCCACCATTATCGCACCATTCAGATAAAAAATTTATGTAAGATTATTATTGAGAGGCTGTTGAAGCTTCTCCTTATCCAATTTTAACAGGCCATTGTAAATAATTATGCTCAGATAATTGCTGTTTGTTTTGTGCTAAATAATCATCTACAGTCATATTTGGCAGTTTCAAATGTTCGGTTAAAGCGAGGTGAAAGGGATCATGAAAGAGGGCCCGTCTTGAGTCTGCTCAAGTGTTTATAACGGATGCATGCCTAATATCACATCGCCATTCAAAAATCCGCGAACAAAACCAAAGGAGGGATTCAAATACTGATGGCAGCTTAGGATAGCAAGCACGGGCTCCTCGACATTCTCTAATGCCCCCGTCATTTCAAAATCTGCTTGTATCGCCTTTGGTTCAAAAAATTTATAAGTAGCAAAATGGATGGCGCAAGACTGTATTAGGTGATTGGCTCCATATTTTCGGTAGAGCAGAGACAAATAATTTAATGATATCGTTTTCATTAATTTTCTGCGTCGATATATTTTCCCGATATAGCGAAAATTTATTTTTGTTGCGTTGTAGGTTATGTGCGTTGCAAAAGCAAAATACCCGCAAGGATCTATGTTGTGTTTCCTAAACTCAAGCTGCAAACCTGAATCAAGGTTTGTTTGCCCAGCAGGGGTACAGCAACGTTTATTGGCTTGGTATAAATGCTCTAATACCTCATTAACTTGATCGTAAGTCCCGATTATAATAATGTGATGTGATTCATGAGATAGCGTGTCAATTCGACAACAAAATATATGTTTTTTTCGCGTGTTAACCGCCGCAGCGAAGCCTGCTTGAAATTTTTGCCACAATTCGGCGACATCTCGGGCGAGTAAAAAATGGAGCGTCAACGACTCCCCAAATGCTTTTTTGGTATTTACAGTAGAAAATACTTTTAAAAAGTCGAATGCCGTTAGTGTTTGCCGTATAATTGTTAGAGTCTATATCATGTTTATAACGATATTATAGGCTTGATTAACTTAAGGTGGCCTGAAGAGACAGCAATCAAGATAAAAAATCCGCGGAGTCACGTCTGTAGTGCTAGAGTTGCTAGGGTCAGTGCCTGCCCCCTTACCCGCTGACACATTGATTCAAGACCCGACGACGATACACAAAAGGAGCCAGTGGCGGTGGGCTGGGGGGCCCACGTCCTTACAGCTCAGCTAAATTACCTTTAGACTCCAGCCACGCTTTTCGATCGCTGGCGCGCTTTTTGGCGAGTAACATATTCATGATCTTCGTGGTTTCATCACCGGCTTCCACTGTTAACTGCACTAAGCGGCGTGTTTCAGATGCCATCGTCGTTTCGCGTAATTGTGACGGATTCATTTCACCCAAGCCTTTGAAACGCTGTACATTCACCTTAGCACTTTTCTTTTCGGCTTCTAAGCGGTCGAGCACGCCTTGTTTTTCGTCGTCGTCTAGGGCGTAAAACACTTCTTTTCCAGCGTCTATGCGATATAGCGGTGGCATGGCAACGAACACGTGGCCATGTTTTACCAAAGTAGGGAAATGCTTCATGAATAATGCGCACAGTAGGGTGGCAATGTGTAAGCCGTCTGAGTCGGCATCGGCTAGGATGCAAATTTTTCCGTAGCGTAAACCTTTTAGCTCTGTACTGTCGGGGTCTAAACCAATGGCAACGGAAATATCGTGAATGGCTTGTGAAGCCAGCACTTGGCTTGAATCAACTTCCCAGGTGTTTAGAATTTTTCCGCGCAGCGGCATGATGGCTTGGGTTTGGCGGTCACGCGCTTGTTTAGCAGAGCCTCCGGCGGAGTCACCTTCTACTAAAAATAATTCGGTGAGACTAAGGTCTTGCGAAGTGCAATCGGCTAGCTTGCCGGGTAAGGTTGGGCCGCCCACAACTTTTTTGCGGGTCACTTTTTTGGCTTGTCTTAAGCGTTGTTGCGCGTTGCTAATCACTAACTCGGCTAAGGCTTCACCTATGGCGGCGGTTTTATTCAGGTATAAACTAAATGCATCTTTCACCACGCCCGACACAAATGCCGCGCATGAGCGTGAAGTTAAACGTTCTTTGGTTTGTCCAGAGAATTGTGCATCTTCAAGCTTGACCGACACCACGTAGTTGCATTTTGCCCACCCATCTTCTGGTGAAAGCTTCACCCCGCGCGGTAGCAAATTGTGCAGCTCACAAAATTCGCGCATGGCTTCAGATAATCCTGCGCGCAAACCATTCACGTGTGTGCCGCCTTGCGCGGTCGAAATTAAATTAACGTAGCTTTCGGTGATATGTTCGCCACCCTCGGGCAACCAACCCAAGGCCCAATCCACGGCTTCGTGCTCGGTTTTAACCGCGCCCGCAAAAGGTTCGGGGGGGAGCTTTTCTTCTTCGGCAAGGCTTTCGTTGAGGTAGTCACTGAGGCCACCATCAAATTTCCAACTATCGGTTTCGCCGGTTTTTTCGTCAAGAAATTCTATCAATAATCCGGGGCACAACACGGCTTTTGCGCGTAATGCGTATTTTAATTGCTTAACATTAATTTTGGGGGTATCAAAATAGCTGGCATCGGGCCAGAAATGAACGCTGGTGCCGGTGTTACGCTTGGCGACATCGTTGTCTAAAACTTTTAACTCATTTTTCTTTTTGCCATTAGCAAAGCTCATGCCATATTCTTTGCCATCGCGTTTAATTTTCACGTCTAGCTGTGTGGATAAGGCATTCACCACCGAAATACCCACGCCGTGCAGCCCGCCCGAAAATTGGTAATTCTTATTGGAGAATTTACCCCCCGCATGCAAGCGCGTCATAATGAGCTCGACCCCTGGGATTTTAAATTTAGGGTGTTTATCAACTGGCATGCCGCGGCCATCGTCAATAATTTCGACTGAGCCGTCTTTGAATACGGTCACATCAATTTGCGATGCGTGGCCGGCCATGGCTTCATCCACGCTGTTATCAATGGCTTCTTGCGCCAAATGATTGGGGTTGGTGGTGTCGGTATACATGCCAGGGCGACGTTGCACCGGTTCTAAACCACTAAGGACTTCAATGTCTTGTGCGCTATAATCTTGGGCCATGAGCTTCCTAATTTAAGATTCGTAATAGGGGGATTCTAAAGGCTTTTGCTGTTTTGCTCAACCATACTCGCAACAAATGAACATTCGTTGCCAGAAATGCTGAATTTTCATTCACTGTGGGCATCACACCATAAAGTGGCACGATTAAGCAGCAACCATTGCACCGAAATAAGCGTGGTAGCATTGCATATTGAGCCATCATAGATGGCCTTGGCAGCCTCGTCCACTGACATAATAACCACTTTGATATCTTCATTTTCTTCTGCCACACCAAACACGCCGCCCAGCTCGCTGGTGTCCACTTCGCCACAAAACAGGTGCACATGCTCGGTTGAAATGCCGGGGCTAGGGTAGTAATTGCAGATTTTCACTACGCGCTGTGGTGTGGCACCGGCTTCTTCGAAGGCTTCGCGGCTGGCCGCGGCCTGGTAGCTTTCTTCGCTTTTGTCCACCATGCCCATCACCACTTCCACGACCCACGGGCTGGTGTCATTGGCCATGGCACCAACGCGAAACTGTTCGGTAAGGGCAATTTCTTGTCGTTTTGGGTCATAAAGCAGCATGCCCGCGGCTTCAAATGGCGGGGTAAGCAGCTCACGCTCAATAATTGTGCTCATATCACCCGCATAACGGCGAAAACGCGTTTTATGCTGGGTTAATTTGAAAAAATTACCGGGTAGGGTGCTACTAGAAACCAGCTCCACATCGCTGTGATTATATTCTGGCGTATAAATTTTTGCCATTTACCCTCTCCGCTGTAAATTGATGAAAATACTCGCAATTCGCGAGGCATTAAGTATATAATAACCGCTCATATGGAAATAGCAATCGAGGTCTAGATGCCCCAATATCAAAGTGCACACGAAAATATGCTCACGCATCAATTACGCTGCAATGGCGTGCTCGATGATCACTTGCTAGATATTATTCGCGCTACCGATCGGCGTCAATTTGTACCCGAAAAATTTACTGAAGCGGCCTACGCAGACAGCTCCTTGCTTCTTGACCATGGGCAAATCATGCTACCACCCGAAGAGCAAGCCAGAATTATTCAAGCCTTAAACGTTAAACCCACTGACAATATTCTTGAATTGGGCACCGGCTTAGGTTACATGACGGCATTGTTGGCCAAGCTTGGTCACACTGTATGCAGCATTGAGCTGTTTTTAGATTTTACTGAGCAGGCTAAGCGCAACCTTAGCGCTGCCGGCGTTGAGAATGTGCAATTACTCACCGATGACGCTAACAAAATTTGGGATAACAAAGCCCCCTACGATATTATTTGCTGCACCGCCGCCATGGCGCTGTATCCCGAAACCTACAAAAAAGCCTTAAACGTTGGCGGCCGCTTATTCTGCTTTATTGGCAGCGCCCCCAGCATGCAAGCAACCCTTATTACGCGCACTGCAGACACAACCTGGAGTGAAACTGTTTTATTTGACTCGGAGGTGCCGGCCATGATTAATGCTCCCGCCGCCGAAACGTTTACATTTTAAAGGTAACCCACATGAAAAAATTAGTCACTACACTCATCACCATTGGACTTATCAGCACAGCCGGTGCCGCCAGTGCCACAGATTTAATGGATGTGTTTCATCAAGCGCAAAGCTCTGACCCCACTTATCAAGAAGCTAAGGCAAAATATTTAAGCGTAGAAACGACAGTTGGCCAAGCGCGCGGGGCTTTGTTGCCTAATTTAAGTTTGACGGGGAGTTATAATAATCAAAGTACCAATACAAAAAATTCAGTTACTGGTACTGATAAAAACAACCCTCTGGAGACAAAGTTCACAGCAAAAAGCAATGTAGCCCAAGGCACTTTAAGCCTAGACCAACCCTTATTCAACTGGGCCAGCTTTGCCGGCTACGCCCAAGTAAAACTCAATGTAAAACAAGCTGCCAGTACTTATGCTGCCGCCGAGCAAAGCTTAATTACCCGCACCGCAAAAGCTTACTTTTCAGTGTTAACCGCCGAAGATGTCTTACGCTATACCGCCGCGCAAAAACGCCAATTATTTCGCTCTTTAGAAGTCGCTAAGCAGCGCTACCATGTCGGTTTAGATGCCATTACTTCTGTGTATGACGCGCAGGCAAAATATGACGGCACCAAAGCCACCTACATTGCCAATGAAAATGACACGGCCAACAAAAAAGAAGCATTGCGTGAAATTACCGGCCAAATTTACCCTTCACTCGCTAAGCTACGTGAGCGTATCCCTTTGATGCGCCCAGCACCGGCCAACATTGATGAGTGGACGCAAACCGCCGAAAATCAAAACTTAAGTTTGCTCGCAGCGCGCTTTGCAGCACAGGCCGCTGAAGAAAATATTAAAGTCACTTTTGCTGGCCACTTACCGACCTTAGATTTACAAGGTAGCTATAGCGACACAAATACTGAACCTCTTTCAGGGGTAGATCCTGACAGAACCGATGTTGCCACTGGCACAGTCGGTGTTGCTTTGAGCGTGCCTATTTTTGCGGGCGGCCAAGTACACTATAAAGTAAAACAAGCTGAATACGATTACCAAACAGCCGTAGCCGAAATGGATGTAACGCACCGCGCCACGGTGGCCGCTGCGCGCCAATCTTATTTGGGTGTGTTAGCCGAAATTAG
>JAWUVP010000084.1:0-13501 GCA_034112285.1 Gammaproteobacteria bacterium | reverse complement strand
TAAGTAATGCGCTGCAAACGATATTGTTGTTCATTTTCCGGTGTGGCGGCACCAAAATGAAGCGCGTTATTGTCAGCTGCGTGCTTAGGCTCGCTAATGGTTTCTTTATAATCACTGTCTACACCATAATGATGATTGCTTGGCGCATTTGGAATAGATATGTGTGATAAATTTAAAATGTTTTTTTCAGGCACGGCGCTGGGGGTAAGTTTTATGCGTGAATCTAAAAAGTTGTGCATATTATTACTGTAATAAATAAGGCGGCTGTCGGTATTGTAGTGCTGCTTGAAAAAGTTCAGCGCAATGTCAGCGCGCACGGTTTCATCGTCTTCACTGAGCACCATAAAAATAGGCAGCTTACAGTCAGATTGTTTGAGTAGTAACGTGTTTTCAATAATTACTCGCTGGACTAAATAAGCCGAATTGACCGGAAACGAGGTGTATTTAGTGTAGTCAGGATTTTCGTGGCGAAAGATCCATTTTTGGCCTTTTATCATCCAACGTACCATGCGATATAAGCGCAAAAATAATGACTTGCGTGCATTAATGGCAAAGGCGGGGCAAAGCATAATTAAGCCGGCAATATTATCAAGATCAGTACCGTGCTCTAGCACATAGTTCAGCTCTAAAGATGCGCCAGTAGAAAAGCCCACTAAATAAAGTGAATCAACTTTATTGGCAAAACTTTTCACGCCAAATTCAGTGGCTTTTTGCCAATCTTTAACCGAAGTGGTGAGTAAGTCGGCAGGAATAGTGGCGTGCCCCGGCAACAATATGCTGCGCACCAAAAATCCTTGGTCGGCTAAGTGCTGGCCAACATCGCGCATAATGAAAGGCGTGTCAAATAAACCATGCACCAACAAGGCACCCTTGCCATTAGGCTTCTTGGGTTTTATTTCAAAAGGGGTGTTGTAGGCAAGGGTTTTTTCACAATCTCCTAGCTTACATTTTTCATTTACAGTGTGTAGCATGGTGCTTACTGCCGAAAGGTAAGCCGCAAAGCTAATACCATCGTAAGTAAAGCTGCTGTTTAATTGTGTGGGTTGCACGTGCTTAATCAGGCGTTCGGTAATTTCCATATCAATGTGCGCCCATACTATTAAGGTTAATTCGACTGCGCTTAATGAGCAGCACTAACGGTATTAGCCCTAAAAATAAAATTGAGGCTAGCCAGTAAACATTAATGTAGCCAATCATATTCGCTTGGCGCGATAACATATGGGCTAAGTTTTGCACCGTAACGGGGTTTTGCATGGTGGTATGCTGCACATTTAGCCAGTGCCACAAGTTGGGGTTCATGGCGTTGATGTGTCCGCCGAGGCGGTTCCAATTAATTTGTGTTTGTTGCGTTAACACCGTGGTAAACATGGCAATGCCAATCGACATGCCAATGTTGCGGGCAAAGCTAAACATGCCCGCGGCAGAAGCAATATCTTCTGGTGGCAAGTTATCAAATACTATAGTCGACAGCGGGCCAAACACCATGCTCATGCCAATGCCTTGCACCACACCTTCCCAAGCCATTTTGCCCATGTTGATTTGCAAATTCCATTGAGACATTAAATAAGTGCCATAAGCGGTGACTAAAAAGCCGATAGCAATAATGATTTTTGCGCCAAAGCGTTGCGCCAATACTGGAATAAAAGGCATAAACAACAAGCTAGCCAAGCCGCGCGGCGCCATAATAAGCCCGGCTTGCTGCGGTGGATATTGCATCAGCACTTCACTCATTAACGGTTGCAGCACAATGGCGCCAAATAATATCATCGGGTAGAGCAGCATGAGTAGCGTGCAGCTAACAAATTGCCGGTCTTTAAAAATCGACATTTTAATCACGCTGTGTGGGTTATTCATGCTGCGAATAATAAAGGCGCTCACCCCAAAAACAGCCGCCACAAATAAAGCAACAATAAAGGTAGAGGCAAACCAATCATAATGATGGCCTTCTTCTAAAAACGTTTGCAACGCACCAATGCCAACGGCCAGCGCGGTAATACCGAACCAATCGACCGGCATTTTTTTGGTGGGGGTTTCTTTAATGTAGGTCAGCGTTAACACAAAAGCCACAATGCATACCGGTATGTTAATAAAAAACACCCAATGCCAGCTTAAGCTCTCAGTAATGTAGCCGCCTAGTGTAGGCCCTAAAATGGGTCCCACCATAATACCCATGGCCCACACGGCCATCGCTTTGCCTAATTCTTTTTTGGTAAACGTATCGCGTAAAATAAATTGCGACAAGGGAATTAATGACGCGCCAAATATACCTTGCAACGCGCGAAAGATAATTATTTCGAATAACGAATTGGAGATGCCACACAATGCCGAAGTAATTAAAAAACCTAAAATGTTCACCAATAAAATACGGCGCCGGCCAAAATTCTCAACCAAAAATCCGGTAAGTGGCATCACAATGGCAGAGGCGACCACGTAGGCGGTAATCACCCAAGTGATTTGAGTAATGGTTGCGCCAAAGGTGCCCATCATTTCGCGCATGGCAACATTCACAATGGTAATGTCGAGCACTTCCATGACGGCGACTAGCATCACTGTGACAGTGATGAGCCATTTTGTTGTTTGCGAGAGCGTGTGGGCGTTGCCTGACATAAAACTTACTGCTTATTACCTAGTGTATCAACCGTTGTTGTGGCGCTGGTGCCGGCTAATAATGGATAGTTGGCTTTCAGAGCGGTAATCATAACCTTCACTGTTACGCGCTGTGTAACTTTAACCCAGTTGCCGGTTGCATTTTCAGGCGGTAATAACGAAAAAATAGTCCCCGCACCAGGGCTAGTGCTTTGCACTATACCTTTGAAGCTTACACTGGGGTACATGTCGACTTTAATGGTGGCACTTTGCCCCACTTTAATGCGTGATAATTGTGTTTCTTTAAAATTAGCATTCACCCAAAACTGCTGCTGCTCAACAATGGCAAATAAATTAATGCCTGAATTCACTGTGTCACCTACGCGTACTTTTAAATTGGCAATCACGCCATTAGCGGGCGCGCTCACCTGCGTATGCAACAGGTCATATTGTGCTTGGTGCAAAGCAGCTGAGGCTTCTTGAATTTGCGCTTCAATTTTATCGCCTTGTGCTGGTGCTTCTTTATTCGCGCGAATCAAAGGAAAAATACGCGCGCCTTGTTGGCGGGCCAGGGTTAATTGTGCTTGGGCTTTTTCTGCGGCATATCGGTAAGAGCGTGGGTCAATGCTAAACAATAACTGCCCTTTAGTGACGGCTTGATGGTTTTTTACCAACACTTGGGTCACTTGGCCATTGACTTCGGGGGCTATGTTAACGATGTGCGCTTGTATGTAGCTATCGTCAGTGCTGGGGTACAGTTTGCCCTGGCGAACGAAATATAAGATGGCGGCGACTACGACGATAAAAATACCAATTAGTATCAACCAGGTGAGAAATTTGCTTTTAGGTTTAGTATTCTCTGTGTTCATCACGCTTTCCTTTATATATAAGAACAGATTATAACTAAGTTCGCTTATAATAGATAGCAGCGCCAAGACTTAGCTTGGGGTTAAATAGCCCGCAGTACGGGCTTTACAAGCCAAAAATAGGCCTTGAATTTCAGCAAAAACCCCTCATACTATTCATGTTATCCACAAATAAAAGGAAATCTTATGCATCAAAAGTCATCATCTTGTAAATGGGCGGCATTGGTCGGCATGTGCTTGCTAGGCGCCGTGGTCTTACAATTGCTTGTCGTACTCATTGGCATAGCCTTTGCCGCCGCTGTAGGCACCGAATATCACATGTTAGAAACGGCTTCAAGGTTGTTATGCTGGCCGGTATTTTTCTTAAGCTTATTAACGGCTTTGATCATGACCATCAAGCAAGCTTTGAAATGCTGTTTTATGATGTCTAAGCAGGGTTGTCATAGTGAGCAGGCTAGCGATTGCTGCAAAAAAGACGCAACGTGCGTAGAGACTAAAGACTAGTCATTAGATTGCTATAAAACCTAGCCACGTCGTTACCATAAATGTTGCGACGTGGTTTTCTTGTCATGCTTTGGTTCGTAGCCTCACCTTCACATCACCAGTTGATACACCGTTGTTGCCTGGTAATGTCGATGCACACAATTTTTTAGTGCTGAATGATTAACGCTGTTGGGCATGCCCTGCGTTTCAATACAAAAACCTTCATGTGCCTTGGGCAAAAAATTTCCCGTGTAACACTGAAATCCTGGCGCAGTGCTTGAGACGATTAATTGGGTTTTGCTAGCTGGGGAATAAATGCTGGCCATAAATTTAAGTTGCTCATCTTGCGTGTCGCACACAAAATAATGGTCGTAACCTTTAGTGGTACTAAGCACCTGGATGTCGGCCGCAAAAGTTTTGGCCTGCGTGAAATCAAGTGCAGTACCTTCAAGGGCTTTAATTTCACCGGTGGGGATCATTTCATGGTCTACCGGCAAATAATGCTTGGCCTTAGACTGCACTTGGTAATCTAGCACCGAGCCACCCCCGGCTAAATTCCAATAAGTGTGGTTGGTTAAATCAATCGGCTGCGCAATGTCGCACTGGGCGGAATAACTCATGATAATTTCATTCGCATCGGTTAACTGATACGTTATTTTAAACTCCACCCCTCCCAGAAAACCCGCCTCACCCTTAGCCGAGGTATAGGTTAACTGCAATTTATTTTCAGCCGGTATCTCTCTCACCTGCCAATACACTTGATGCAAGCCACCACTGCCCGAGTGCAAACAATGCGCGCCTTCGTTGGCCTCTAAACGATATGTTTTATTGTCCAGCGTAAACTCAGCCTTTGCTACTCGGTTGGCCAGTGGGCCAATAATAGCGCCATAATAATAAGGGTTGCTGCGCACGTACTGCTCAGGCTCATCGTAACCCAGAACCAAGTTGCTACCTTGGGCGGTGGTGATTTTTTGAATGGTAGCACCGTAGTTTAAAACCGTCATTTTCAATTGCTGCTTATTTTGCAAAGTATGTTGAGATAAGGTTGGCAAATGGTTGTCCTTTTAACGTTACGTGATGTTGAGTTATTATACCTTTAAAATTAAGTATAAACTTTCTATAAAAAAATTGTAAATCATTACTTTTTCTCCCTGGTCGTCTTTGAGAGAAGCATAGCGACGTACTTTTTTTCAAACGAACAAATTTAGTAACAATAGATATTCGCTTATAAAGTCGGCAAACGAGATGTTACAACATAACATGATTTATAATGCGCTTTCCCTCAAGACACCAGTTTATTGCCAAGAAACTATTTCAAAAACGTTCGTGCCACACACCAAACATCCACTCGCTTTACTCCCGCTTTGAGCAGCGCGCAGCTGAGCTCCCGCACAGTGGTGCCAGTGGTCATGACATCATCTAGTAGTGCAACATAATCTGCTTGAACATTTCCTACCACAAACGCGGCTCGCAAATTTTTCCTGCGTTCAATCGCCGTTAAAATTCGCTGGGGAGAGGTATTTCGCCGTCGCTTTACATTGCCAATTTTCAGGGGTAATTGTAACTGCTTGCTCATTATACGGCCCAGCTCAATGGCTTGGTTAAAGCCACGTTCACGCAAGCGCTGTTTGTGCAAAGGAATGGGGATAATGCATTGCGGCAAGATGCGGTTGGCATAAGCGCGTTGAATTTTATCGGCGAATAAATTCCCCAGCACTTTTGCCCCCGCTAAGTGATGGTTAAATTTTAAATCGTTCAATAAACCATCTAACGGCGGCAGGTAATCACCCAAACAAAGCGTGCGCGTAAAAGGGGGAGGCTTTTGTAAGCATTGGCCGCAAAACACCGTTGTGGGCGCTGAACCTAGCGGTAAGGCGCATTGCGTACAACGCGGTGCATCGTTATGGAGGTGAATTTCACATTCTGCACACAAATCCATCGCCCGGCCAGCGGGTAATTGACAAACAATGCAGGTTGCAGGCAATAGACTATAGCCAAAGCGCTGGAATATTTGTAAACTGCGGGTCTTAACGGTGGCTAACATAGTTTTAATTTGCATTATTAATTACACAAGGATTGCATTATGGCGCATTCAGAGGCAAGAAATCAAGGGTTAATCAGTCGGTTACGCTATCAAGGCATGCATACTAAATATTATAATATTGGTATTACACTGCTCGCAGCGGCCATTATTGCCGCAGCAGCGCATGTTGAAGTTCCTTTAGGCCCCGTGCCGGTGACCTTGCAGAGCTTCGCTGTTCTTTTTATTGCCATGACCATGGGCTGGCGGATTGGGGTTAGCGCCACGGTGAGTTACTTGCTAGCAGGCTGTCTGGGCTTGCCGGTGTTTGCCGGTGCACCGACTGGGTTTGCTTATTTACTTGGGCCCACGGGCGGCTATTTGGTGGCATTTCCTGTCATGAGTTTTCTGGCTGGTTGGGCTGCACAACGCGGCGCCGCACAGCATTGGTACACCAGCTTGGCGGTGGCCTTGTTGGGCGTATTTGGTATTTTATTTATTGGCATGTTGGGTTTAAGTGTCACCATTGGTTTGCACAAAGCCTATTTAGTGGGCGCAGCGCCGTTTCTGTTAGCAGAATTGTGCAAAGCCATTATGTTGGCAATTATTGTGCCGAGGTTTTGGCGTGCAAGCTGAAGCGTTAATCGAGGTCGCCAATAACAGCGCAGACAGTTTTTGTGAAGCCGCGCATTTGTATGCGGAAATTGGCGAGCGTGTGATGCTGCATTTAGATCCCATTAGCATTAAGCCCACGCGCATTGTAGATTTGGGCACGGGGCTTGGCACGATGTTACCCCTATTAAACAAGCGTTATCCTAAAGCAGAAATTATTGGTGTAGACTCTGCCCAGCAACGTTTGGCCTTGGTAAAAAACAAAGGCTTATTCAAAAAACCATTTCAATTAATTGAAGCCAGCGCCGAGCAACTCCCCTTTGACGATAATAGCGTTTCAATTGTGGTGGCAAATTTAATGTTGCACTGGGTCAATGATTTAGGTGCTTTATTCAACGAAGTAAAACGCGTGCTTAGCGAAGAAGGCTTGTTCATTTTTAGCTATTACGGCCCAGACACCTTAAAAGAATTACAACCGGCACAAGCTTTCATAGATATGCACGATTTAGGTGATGATTTAATCCGCCTACAAATGAGCGATCCTATTTTAGATAGCGAGCAAATCACAGTGGAATATGACAACATAAGCGATGCCCTAGCCGATTTAACCGCCAACGGCGAAATAGCCTTATTAAATTCAGAAGCCACCTATTCGCAAGACGATGAAGTGGAGCTCACCTACGAAATTGTCTACGGCCACGCCTGGAAAAGCGCCAAGCCCATGACCAGCAAAATAGACCAAGACGGTATGGTACGCATTGATACCAGCCAAATTCAACGCAAAACTTGATTAAGTGCCCATTATTTGGCATATTCACTTTTTTAATAATAGGTAAACAATAGAAAATGCGCAAAATTCTCTTACTAATCAGCTGCTTAGCTTTTTCAAGCGCAGTGCTCGCCGCCGACAACCCGTGCGAAAGCAATTCTGGCCCCTATGGCCCTATGACGTGCACCGATGGCTCCGTCCCCAGCCTTTCAGCCAACGGACCGTTAACGGTTAGTGGCACAATAGTGCAACAAGGCACCGAAGTTAATGGCAGCCTCACCGCCAATAAAGCCACATTTCATGACGTCACCGTAAATGGCGATGTTAGTTTGAACCAATCAACGGTAAAAGGCGCGGTCGTAGTCAATGGTGTATTGACTGCAATAAAAACCACTTTCGCAGAATTGGTTACCCTTTCAACCAATGCCAGCAGTTTTAATGACTCGCAAACCAAAAGTATTTTAGTGCAAAACAGTGGCGACGGCGTGGTGTCACCACAAACGATCACCTTAAGCGGCAACACTATCGTGACGGGCGACATTACTTTTTCTGGTCAGGACGGTTTGGTAAATGTTGGGCCCAATGCCAAAATCACCGGCAGAGTGGTCGGCGGTAAAATGGTGCAGGCTAAAGCAACACCAACAGCAGCACCTAAAAAAACAGCACGGTAGTACGCAGAGCAGCTCACATACATAACTAAAAAATATAAGAAGAACGATCATGACAGTGGATGTAGGCGATGAAATACTTTCTATTAACATTAACTCCTCGTTGGTAATATTGCAGTTAGCGGCAGTATTATCAACGGTGGACCCGAGTAATATTAAGTGTATCGATATTGAATGGGAACCAAGCTACAAAAATGTGCTGGTGATCGTGCTCAAGGCGTTGGAATGGTTAATGGGGCGCGCAAGAGGGCAATGCCTCGCCTTGAATAGCCCTATAGATTTGTACGAGCTACATCAATTTTCTCTAATGTTAGCAACAAACCCAAGGATACACTTACGAGAACTTTATTTAGATTTGCCTACTCCTTATGCAATGAGCTTACCTTTTTTGATGAATATCGTATCTTCTGTGCAAGCTTGTTACCTTCAAGCGTCTGGTTTGCGTGATGTTGAAATTACGCAAGCAAATTTTATAAGTCAGATCCCTTTTGATACCTGTAGAGAGATAATCTTTCATAGTTCATGGTTAACGCCACCGCTGTTAAGGCAATTACCGAGATTTCCAAGCCACGTCGATGGAATGTTTTCGCCCCCTCCCAGCCCGTAAGCGGTCTTGGTTAAAAGAGGGTTTGGTTTTTTAATAAAGCAATGTAAGACGCAACGCCAGTAATAGCTAACACTAATAATTCGGCTGCACTAAAATTCGTGGCCACCTATCATGAATCGCATTGTTATCTTCGGGTGTAACGGTAACAATATAAAGCCGAACTTCATCATCATAGCAGGCACGCAACCCTTGAATAAACTGCCCAGACGCTAGCGGGAACCAATGTGTTTTGCCTTCAATATCTTTTTCTGCAAATTTGAGCAGGGGAATTTTAACCGGCTGGGCAAAATATTTTTGCCACACACCTTTTTTAATCGACTCCAACCGCGCCCAGCCGCCCAATGGTAAATTGCCCGCTTGTGATTGGCGGCGGCCCCAGGGCATTAATTGCACCTCGCCATTTTTCATCAACACCGGTAGGGTTGCATAAGGGTTGGGGAAATAGGGCGTATAATCTTTGCCGGAAAATTCAAATTGTACCGCTAAACACATTACACACTTTTCCTATGGCCGGTGGGCTTCCATGCCGGTGCAATCACATTGGGCATGGTGCTGCGATTTAACAATGAGGCAGGCGCAATGGTAAACTCGCCATATTTATTATTAATATCATCCAGCACTTGGCATTGTGTTTTGGTTTGCGCATCTCCCTCATAAAATAAATCTAACTGCTCTCCTGTAGAAATAGGCGAAAGGGCGGTCACTTGCACTTGGTATATCCCTTCGCCGTGCCAGTGTTCATGCAAAAATTGCAGCGCCAATTTATATAAGGTTTTGCCATCATCAATGGGCGCTACGGTTTGGTATTTAGCCGCCAGCCATCCCCAGTCTTGTGTTTTTAAACCAATAAAAAATTGAGTGCTTTGTAACTGATGACACCGCATTCGACTGGTGACTTTTTCAGCCATGTGCATGAGATAGGTTTTAATCACGGTTTTATTTTTAGTGTTGGGCGGCATTACCTTACCATGACCAATAGATTTTGGCGGCGGCACAATGGTGTGCACGCAATCGGGATCTTGCCCTTGGCACATTAACCACATGCGCCGGCCAATATTACCAAAGCGTTTAGCGGGTACGCTGATAGGAATTGTTTTCATGTCTTTGCAATGGTGCACCCCATAGTCGGCAAAGAAACGTTTAACTCCCTTATTAATACCACAAAGTCTATCAATTGGCACTTCGGCCAAAAACGATTCGCTGTCACTGGGGTGTACCGCATACAAGCCATTGGGCTTGTGAATCGAGGCTGCATACTTGGCAGTAATTTTATCGCCTGCAATACCCACTGAGCAGATTAACCCCGAGGCTTCAAATACAATTTCTTTAGCTCGCCGCCCCATTTCCTCAGGCGTGCCCAATAATGATTGAGAGCCAGTGACCTCTAAAAAACACTCATCAATAGAAAATACTTCGATGGTGTCAGTGAGTGCCTGTAACGATTGCATAATGCGGGTCGAAACAGCCGCATAACGATTTGGCCGAGAAGGGCGCTTAATAATATCAGGACAGCGCAGCTTTGCCTCCCTCATTCGCATCCCAGTTTTCACGCCATACCGGCGCGCTTCATAAGAGCAAGTAATAATGCAGGTGCCTAGTTCACCATTGGTAACGGCAACCGGCTTGCCGGCCAGCTCTGGAAAATCCAGCTGTTCAACGGACGCAAAAAAAGCGTTCATGTCAATAAAGACAATGGCGCGCGCCCAAGGCCGTGTTTTTTTCTTGTTATTCATTTGTACCCCATTAGTACCTACCCTAATATAGGTTATTTTGCCGTTGGGGTAAAGGGGTACAAAGGTCAATTTTTTGGCTGGGAAGCGAGCAAAGTGAGATGCTGTGACATAAGGGGCCTTCCCAGCCTTGAAATACAACTATTGTTACTATTTCGTTCAATTATATTACATATGTTAAGGTTGTCTTAAGAAATACCGATTATAATACTACTCATCACTAGGGAATACCAATAGCTGAAGTCTGGTTTGCCCTGCATGATTTATTAAGTTAAATGCAATAGAAGAACAAGAAGAACAAGAAGAAGACCAAGAACAAGAAGAAGACCAAGACCAAGACCAAGACCAAGAATAAGAAGAACAAGAAGAAGAACAAGAAGAAGAAGACCAAGAATAAGAACAAGACCAAGAACAAGAACAAGAACAAGACCAAGAACAAGAACAAGAATAAGAATAAGAACAAGAGCAAGAATAAGAACAAGACCAAGAATAAGAATAAGAACAAGAACAAGAAGAAGACCAAGAATAAGAACAAGAACAAGAACAAGAATAAGACCAAGACCAAGAACAAGAAGAAGACCAAGAATAAGAATAAGAATAAGGCCAAGAATAAGAAGAAGAACAAGAAGAAGACCAAGAATAAGAATAAGAATAAGAATAAGAACAAGAAGAAGACCAAGAATAAGAATAAGAGCAAGAGCAAGAGCAACAAGAACAAGAAGAACAAGAATAAGAAAAAAAAAGCTATGTAAAAACGTTGAGCTAAATAGTAAGAATAAGAGGCAGAATAAGAATAATAATGATAACTGTCGTATAGGTTGAGGGTGATCTTCGGGTCACCTTTCTTTTATTCCTGGCCTTCAGTTGATGAACTTAGATTATGTCTAGGACGTTGATTTCTAGCCATGTTGGTATAAAAAAATTGTTGTATAACAATAAATTTAAAGAGGTTAAAAATGGAATTTAAGAGTAAATTTATTAAGAACTTAGCAATATGTGCGCTATTCCTGGTTTTTAACGCTAATGCGGCGGCAATGATCAAATCAACCTGTACAGTCGATCAGGGGCCTGGGTTTTGGTTTTATCAGAATAATTCAACAGGTCTTGATCTTACTGATTTATTGAAAAAAGCAAACATGGGCGTCAGATATACCAAGGCTACTCAAGTTGGCGACTATAATAATAGCCAGCTTGCTGGTGGAGCGCATTGTTTACCGCTGCCTGCTGAGGGCGCAAAAATAGAAATATGCGGTCGAAATGGTATTTTCCCTTCTCACTGTAGAGACTTTTTAGTGGATGTACATGATGCGGTGTCAGTATCCTGCCACAGTAATGATCTTGATTTTATACCACATTGTGGCTGGTCTACGCAAAAGCGCGGCGGCTAATCATTGCGAGAGTATCGGGGAGCAACGTTGCCCCCCGCCCTTAAAAGCTAAGGGGACGTTTTAATCTCAAGCCACAAAGCACGACAATTGTTCTCTATATTTAGATATTAACGACATGCCGCAAAGCTGCAAAATACCTTTTTAAAAAGCTTTTGATAACTCTTTTAATTTCAAAAAATCACCTTGGCGAAGAAGTTCATACCTTTCTCTACCCTTCATAACATCTAGATAAATCTCATTAATGCTAAACCCGTCAAAAATGTTAGGGTTTGATAGTATGGTTAGAGGCAGCCTAAAGCGGATAATGAAGTAATAAAATATAAGAAGACAGGTGCGGATATTGCCGTCGTAAAAAAAATGGTTAACCTCAAAAAATTTTACAAAGCGTATCAAACGCAGCAGTTTGTCTTTTTCGGGAGTGCCCCCTAAAAATACGGCCTCTATTTCGGCTAGTTGTTTATTAATATAGATGTGTAAGACTTTATGGCTGAGCATCCTGCCGGCTAATATATAATATTTTTCTGTGTCTTTATTTTTATGTAAATAAGGAAAGCGGCATCCATAATCGCTGCGCCGATCTTCAGCTCGACTTCTTTTCACTAGCCCTGAGAAGAAAAGTTCATCGCATCCTTCTCGGCTTGAATTACTTAAAACCAACTCAAAGGAAACCGTGTTCGCCTGAGATTCAGGCCTAAGGCCAGCTGTCTTTAAATGCTCTGTGGCAATATCATGCCAATTAATAAGATCAATTAATTGAGGTGATATCTTGTATTTGGCCATCATACACATAGCTGTAAAAGCTTTGTTTAGGTTTGCAAAGTAGCCGATTTCAGCTGAAGTGTCATGTCCGTCTATAGAATAAATACGATGGTATTGACCATCAGATAGATCGCGATCAAAAAACAAATCTCGAGCGACTTGAAAATCGTGCAAGTTTGAGGACGTAATTGTGCTCCACAAATCAAAATCAATAGCAAAACAACCGATTGTCTCGCTCATTGGAAAGCCATAGTACCGGTATAAAAGTTTATTTATGGGTAAGCCAATATAGGGTTGGTGCATTTTGGTAAAGTGACGCAAAAAAGAAAGGTAGGTATCTAAGATGCGGCCAGTCACTGGGTCTGATTCTTCATCCATGTTATTGAGCGTCGCTAAATCGGGCGGAGTAACGCATGAACGCATTGTGGGGGCATATTTAAAAAGCTCCTCATAATGGATGATGTTGTTTTCAAATAGCGCGAGTATCAATTGGCTTATTGACACAATTTTGCCAGTGTGATGACTGCCTATCTGCGTTGATATGTTGACTTTACCTCTTGTTAGCTTAACAACAATAGGCCGCTCGCCTAGCATGTGTTGAAAAAATTCATGTAACTTAATAATGTTAGTTGGAGCTGGGATAGCTAATGTGATGTAATTAGGCGAATGTTTAAAATATGAATAGGATGGGAAAAGGGGACGGAGCATTTATTTTCTTTTTCTCTGTAATTCCAGCTTATAACTGTAGCACTATAGAGTTAAGGAAATATTAACATGTGTGATTCATAAATAGGGTTTACAGGGCGTATGCGCTTTAAATAATGTACAAAATATAATTAGGAAAGTTCTACATCATTACTTTCCCTCCCATTGTCGTCGTAGCGACGTACACCATAGGTGCACGTCAATTTTTTAGACTACAGTGCCATTAATTTTAATCATAGCAAATTTATTTTTTGTTAGCGTGCCGACTGATAGCATAAAATCACAATTAGCAGTATACAAATTGTAAC
>JAWUVP010000083.1:0-63260 GCA_034112285.1 Gammaproteobacteria bacterium | reverse complement strand
TACCTATACAGAAATGGTTTTTTAGTAAAGAGCTTCCTGCGAAAAATCACTTTAATCAGAGCTTCATATTTAATATTAACAATGATGTTTCTAAATTCGATATTGAGGAGTCAATAAGGAAGCTAGTAAAGCATCACGATTGCTTTAGAATAAAATTTAATAGGAATGATTGCGGGTGGTTGCAAAAATATAGTGATAATGATCAGTACAGTTATCAAGAAATAGAACTCGATGGAACAATTGATCACAAAGAAATGCTTGTTCTCTGTGATGCGGAGCACTGTTATATTAATATCGAAGACGGACCGATTGTAAGGTTTGTTTTGTTTGTCAGTCCATCAGCAAAGAAATTACTCATGGTTGCTCATCATTTGATTATTGATATGGTGTCATGGCGAATAATTTTGTCAGATTTAAATAAGTTATTAAGTGGTTATGCAGAGGATTTATATAAATCATCAAGTTATAAAAAGTGGAGTGGTTTTTTGCAAGAGTACACTACTAGCATACAAAACAGTGATGAGTTGATGTATTGGAAAAACGTAGCAAATAACTACGTTCCTCGGAATCATATAAGGCGACATGAATTAAAAACAAGTAAAATAGAACTTTGTGAAAGACAAACTATTCAATTATTAAACAGTTCATCGAATAAGTTTAATACAACGATTAATGATTTGTTTATGACCGCATTTTTATTGACGTGCTATAAGTTTAATGGTGTTGATTCAGTGCATTTGAATCTGGAAGGTCATGGAAGAGAAGAGATATCAAGTGAGATAGATTTATCTGAGACTGTTGGATGGTTTACTTCGATTTATCCTTTAAAACTAAGATCTGAATGTTCGTCTAAAGATGTAGGTGGATTAATAAAAGATGTCAAAGAGCAAATGCGAAATGTCCCAGCTAAAGGATTAGGCTTCGGCTTGCTTCGGTATAATGGCTCTGTGGAAACACAAAAGTATTTGTCAATTCTTGATGATATTGATATAGTTTTTAACTATTTAGGCGTATTAGATTCTAATGGAAGTAATGAACAAAATATAAATATTACAAACGAGTACTCAGGTGTCGATATTTCTCATGCTAATTCGTTCGCAGAGAATGTTCTTGAAATTAATGGTTATGTTCTCAATAACATACTAACTTTTGATGTGAGATATGACGAAGAATTATATAATGGTTGGGAGAGTAAGTTTTATCAATCATTAGTTCAAGTAATAGATTGTTGCAGCTTAAAAAGCACGTTGCAAAGAACCCCCTCAGACTACCCATTATCAAATTTAGATCAAGCATCATTGGATAACCTGCTAACAGGAGAAGGTTTAAATAAGGCCAATACAATAGACAATATCTATGCACTAACGCCATTACAGGAAGGACTTCTCTTCCATGCGCTGCATTCGCCGAGTTCAGACCAATATAACACTCAGCTACACTGGCATCATACAGGGCAGGTAAATACAGCGTCATTAAAACAAGCTTGGCATGGTATCGTAAAATCTCACGCCATTCTACGTACCCGTTTTGCTTGGGAGACCTTAAATAACCCAGTTCAAATTGTCCAAAAAGAAGTGGCATTACCTTGGAATGAAGAAGATTGGAGCAGCTTAAATCAATTAGATCAAGAGCAAAGATATACCGATTGTTTACTAGAGGATAGAAATCGAGGATTTGATGTAAGCAAACCTTGTATCATGCGCTTCCATTGCATTAAGTTCAGCGAAACAGAATATCGCTTTATATGGAGTCATCATCACATATTACTCGATGGTTGGTGTTTACCGTTACTGTTTAATGAGTTAAAAGCCCGTTACAGTGCATTATTGTCAGGACGGTCAGCTAAGTTAATTACCCCACCACGCTATGAGCGATATATAGGTTGGTTACAGAGTCAAGACAAATCAGAAGGTAAGGCATACTGGCGAGAAGAGTTGGCAGGTCTAGAGGGGCCAACCCCATTAGGAATAAACCAAGGTCTGCTAGATATTCATAAGCCCATAAGGTCATTAGGTAAGGTTCGTCATGAGCTATCCGAGGTGTTAACGAGGTCATGTGAGCAGTTTGCACGTGAGAATAATGTGACGCTGAATGCGTTAATGCAATTGGCATGGGGAATAGTGTTATCACGTTATAGTGACAGTGATGATGTGCTGATGGGCGTGACAGTATCGGGGCGTCCTGCTGAGCTGGTCGATGTTGATAAGATGGTGGGTTTATTCATCAATGCATTGCCGTTACGTTTTACGGTAGATACTGAGGGTGATGTGTTGAGTCACTTGCAGCGCCAACATGAGCGTATGCAATTATCGAATCAGTACAGTTATTTGACATTGGGTGAGGTTCAGGCTCAGAGTGATATTAGTAATGAGCTGCCTTTATTTTACAGTTTGTATGTCTTTGAAAATTATCCGGTCGGTGACAGTAAAGATGAAGCGAATAAGCTTAATTTTGATAAATTACTGGGGCAAGAAAAGACAAATTACCCTTTAGTCATTTCAATTAGCTTGAGTGATAATTTGATGGTTGATATCGCATATGATAGGGAGGTTTTCTTACCATATTATGTAGAAAATTTATTGTTACATTTGGATTTAGTGTTAAAGTGGATAATAATATCACCAAACAAGAAAATGATGGAAGTGCCGTTGCTTGATAATGATGAAAAAACAAAACTATTAAGTACATGGAATAATACCGTGCAAGCTTATCCAAAGAAAGAATCATTAGCAGAGCTGTTTTCGGATCAAGCAAAACTTAATGCACAAAATATAGCATTGATTGAAGGTGAGCGAGAACTAACATATGGTGAACTTGATAAGAAAACTAATCAACTAGCCCATTTTATTCGAGAACACTATCAGCGAAGAACGAATAAGCCATTGTTAAGAGATATGCTGATCGGTGTATGCTTAGAACGAGGTATCAATTCAGTCATAGCGATGTTAGCGATTATAAAATCGGGTGGAGCCTATATGCCGCTTTCCCCAGAATACCCCGAGTCACGCTTACAGTATATGCTTGAAGATTCCGCGTGTGAATTAGTCTTGAGTACTAAAATACTTTCTGAAAGTAAGTTTTGTATGTCGACGTCTCAAAATAAAATTATTTGTTTAGAGAGTGTAGATGCTACTTTAGATAACTATCAAGGGGATAGGCCTGATATTGACGTGTGTGGAAGTGATTTGGCTTATGTTCTTTATACTTCTGGTTCTACAGGCAAGCCAAAGGGCGTTATGGTGGAGCAACACTCGGTTACTAGCTTGGCATACGATTCAGATTATATAAAATTCACGCCTAGCGAAAGAGTTGCGCATTTATCAAATATATCTTTTGATGCGGCAACCTTTGAAGTTTGGGTTACATTGTTGCGAGGTGCTACATTAGTATGTGTGAATAAGAAAACTTTGTTGGATGTTGGTAAGTTTAAATCCTACTTATATCAGAAAAAAATTCAACATATTTTTTTAACACCATCATTTTTTGACAATGTTCTAAGGAGTGATAACGAATTGTTTTCAAAACTTTCTACAATCTATCTCGGTGGTGAAAAATTACAATCAAATGTTGTAAAAACATTTTTTAAAAACAACAAGTCGGTTTCGTTAATTAATTGTTATGGGCCAACTGAGAACACGGTATTTTCTACTAAAGAGATTGTGAGTAATAATAATGAAATAGAACAAGAGGTTTCAATTGGTACACCCGTGAAAAATACAACATGTTACGTACTGAGCAAATATGGACTGTTATGTCCTCCTGGTGTCCCAGGAGAATTACATGTTGGTGGTGATGGCGTAGCTCGAGGATATTTGAACAGGGCAGAATTAACCCGGGAGAAATTTATAGCGAATCCTTATGGTGAAGGGAAGCTGTATCGGACGGGTGATCTGGTGCGCTGGTTACCCGAAGGAAAACTACAGTTCATAGGTCGTATAGATGGCCAAGTGAAGATACGTGGTTTTAGAATAGAGTTAGGGGAGATTGAAGCTGCACTTTTAAGTATGGGCGATATTTCTCGGGTGGCTACTGTCGTTAATAAGAATCAGATGATTGCTATTTTCTACGAATCACAACATGAATTCTGTTTGTCTGATCTTAGAGAATATATGGATGATTTGTTACCAATATTCATGCTTCCAGGTATATATAAGATGTTAGCTGCTATTCCTTTGACAAAAGCTGGGAAAACAGACTATAGACAGCTGAGAGAGTTGGCAGATAAAGAGTGTTTTGGTTGTGTGAATGATAAACCATCCACACCTACTGAGAACAAACTTTATAAAATTTGGCGGGATGTCTTGCAAACGAATATAATATCGGTAAACGATAGTTTTTTTATACAAGGCGGTGATTCCTTGAAATCCATGCAGTTAGCAGAACAATTGAAAAAAGAATTCAAGATAAATATTTCAAGCCAATGGATTTTTAAAAATACGACGATAAAAAAACAAGCTACTGAACTTCAAGTGGAAAAAAATAAATTACTATATGAGCCGATAGTTAAATTGAACGAAGACTCGTCATCGGTGAAGTTATTCATTATACATCCAGGAGGTGGGGGATGTTATTCATATCTACCTCTTGCTGAAAAATTAGATGAAAAATATTCAGTGTATGGCGTGGATTCTTATAATTTATTTAGTGAAGGTGAACTCATAAATGACATTGATGTGTTGGCTAAATTATATACTGCTTATATATTAGATAATATTATTAAAAATGAATCTATTTTTATAGCTGGATGGTCTTTCGGTGGTGTTTTAGCCTACAAAATAGCCTGTCTTCTAGGAAAAAAAGGCGTTTCTATCTATAAAACAATTATTATAGATAGCTATCTTCTTCATGACATGTTAGACATAAATAATTTAAATGTGCTACTAGATGAGCTATTGGAAAAACGACTAGATAGCAAGCTACCTTCTAGCTTTGCTCTGCGCCAAAAGAAGGTTATTATAGCTGAAATGGAAATGCTTAAAAAGTGCAAATTAGAGCCGAGCAGTTTGGATGTAGCTTTTATTAAAGCTAAAGGGAAATTAGAAGATCCTGAAGCAAGTGAACTAGTTAATAATTATTTTATAGCAATAGCAAATGGTGACATTGAAAAATGGAAGTCTTTATGTGCTGTAGTCGATTATTATCAGCTTAATGCTGATCATTGGTCGATATTCAAAGAGGAGCTAGATAGTCTCGTGAATATTTTTAATGATATCCTTAAAAAGGAAATACAATGACCTTAAAAAAAGGTAAAGATATTTTTCTGTTTATTGTTTTATTAGCAATTGTTAGTCAGTTTGCAATAGATAGCTTTATTCCTTCCTTTCCTTATATTGCAAAATATTTTCACGCTAACCCAGGTTTGATTCAAATCTCAATATCAATATATTTATTGGGTATGGGGACTGTACAGTTATTATATGGCTTTTTATCTGATAGCTATGGCAGAAAACCAATAATACTTATAGGAATGCTGATTTTCATCATGGGTTCATTGTTAGCAATCGTTTCTACTTCAGTTTATATTTTTCTGATTAGTAGACTGATACAAGGTGTTGGAGCTGGAGCACCAGGTGCTGTAATTAGAGCAATGATGAAAGATAGATATGCTGGTAACAAGTTGGCCAAAATAAGTTCATATCTGACTATGGTAATTACTTTAACTCCGCCACTTGCCCCAACTATTGGTGGATATGTGCAAGATATGTTCAATTGGCAAGCAAATTTCTTCTTATTATTTATAATTTCTAGCTTAGTCGCTATCGCGATACTTCTTTTTTGTCCTGAAACATTGTTATCTGAACATAAAAAAAAATTAGTATGGAAACGTCTTGGTGCAACTTGTAGAGAAATATTACTACATAAGAAGTTTTTTACTAATGCCTTTTCCTCTGGTCTAGCATATGCTTGTGTCATATTGTATATGACCATCACTCCATTTCTCTATCAGCATAAATTAGGATTGACAGTCATACAGTATGGTTGGCTTTCATTCTTTAACGCTTTAGCCCTTAGTGTAGGCAGCTTTGTGAATGGATTTTTGGTTATGCGTATGGGAGTGCATAGAATGATTGTTATTGGAATTTTCTCGTTAATAGTAAGTTCTTTTTTAATGATTTTCTTATATTATCTTTGTGGAACAAAATTAATTTACATCTTGATACCTATGTTTTTCACTTTTATCGGTGTTGCATTTATCTCTGCTAATACAATGATTGAGGCAATTGAGCCATTTGCTCACTGTGCTGGCGTTGCTAGTGCATTATATGGCGTAATTCAAATTATCGTAACAAGCTTTATTAGTTTTTTCGCAATTATATTAAACGAAAATTCACAGCTTCCGCTAGCGGTGTCTTTTGTTGTTGTTAGTGTATTGATATGTATGATCTATTTTAGGAGACAATTGAAGATATAATATAATTCTTATTAATAGCTTATCGGTGCAACATATAATGGACCCTAAAACTGTACCAGTGAATAAGATGTTATTCTCCACCAAACGAGGAGCAAAAATGACAGGAAAGCGCAAGAGTTACAGCGGAGCAGAAAAAGGTAAGATAGCCCTGGAAGCAGTGAAAGGGGCACTTACCCAAAATGAATTAACGTCAAAATATAAGGTGCACAGCACACAGATATCAACCTGGAAAAAGCAACTTCTAGCGGGTGTGCCTGATATTTTTTCAGACAAGCGCCGTGGCAAGGAGAATGCTCAGGAAAGCTTGGTCGATGAGCTTTATGAACAAATTGGACGATTAACAGTTGAACGCGACTGGTTGAAAAAAAATCTGAACTGTTCAGCAGCTAAGCTCCGAAAACTGGTTGATAATGATAGCAAAGCACTTAGTGTCCGGCGACAATGTGAGTTGCTATCACTCCCACGCTCTAGCTTATATTACGAAGCAGTTTGCATGGATAGTCTATCAATTGAATTGATGCATCTGATAGATGAAGAGTATACACGACACCCTTTTATCGGAACTCGACGAATGGTGGTTTATCTTCACTTGCAGGGATACACAGTGAATCGTAATCGATTACAGCGGTTATATAAGCTCATGGGGATAGAGGCCATTTATCCAAAGAAAAACCTGAGCAAACGGAATGTAGCGCATAAGGTGTATCCTTATTTATTACGCGGGTTGTTAATAAATCAAGTCGATCAGGTGTGGAGCACTGACATCACTTACATTCGGTTATCAGGTGGCTTTGTCTATTTAGTCGCGATTATAGACTGGTTTAGTCGTTACGTTATTGCATGGTCTATCAGTACCACAATGGAAGTAGACTTTTGTATTGAAACACTGAATGTGGCTTTAGCGACGGGTAGCTGTGAAATATTTAATAGTGATCAGGGTTCACAGTTTACGAGCCCTAAATTCACAGCAATAATTTTGGCAAAAAACATCCAGCTCAGCATGGATGGTAAAGGTCGCGCATTGGACAATATTTTTATAGAGCGATTATGGCGAAGTGTGAAATATGAGTGTGTTTACCTCAGGAACCTCACGACTGTCGCTGAAGCTAACAAATATATTGGTGAGTATTTTGTTTATTACAACCAAGAGCGAAATCATCAATCCTTGGGATATAAAACACCTGCCCAGGTTTATGCTGGTGAATCAGCTCAAGGGATAATGATTGCTTGAATTTTAGTGTTTATTAACAGGAGACTACCTCTTATACCAGTCACTTTTTGGTGTTGACTTTGGGGGCCACTTTAACCTGCACTTTCTATCCTAAAATCGTGATTTTATTTCTGAAAATATTCCTTCTTAGGTAATCCATTTAAAATTCATATATTTTAACGATGATATGCGGTGTAATCTTGGTGACTTAAATTCTCAGCAATATTGAAATAGGTGTACAAATAGGTGTACAAAAAGAAAAAGATCTTTTCTATTTGCATAGTTTTCTGTATAATTAGAGGCCAAAGGACAGAAAAGGTAAAGATAATACTATCATGCCGAGGAACAACAAAAGGATATTTGATAGCTTAACTATTTATTATTGAGACAATTACTTATGCCACAACATATCATTAACTGGAATAGCCAAACTTTCGACGCTGATGGGTGGCTTGTTATCAATCAGTTAATCAATGGTGCCTGTGGTGGTGGTACATTCATGCAACAAGATGCCTCATTATCTGAGGTGAGTGAACTGGCTCAAAACATGACACTAAAAAACCAACTTAATGAAATACCTTTTGGTGGTGCGAAGGCTGGCATTCGATTTAATCCACAGCACCCAGATTCATTGGCGGTGTTAACTGAATTTTTACAATATTGTGAACCACAGCTTAAGCAGTCATGGGGCACCGGCGCTGATTTGAATACGGATGCAGCCGTCATTGAAAAAATTGTTCAAGGGATGGGGCTTGATTCTGCTTTTTATGCCTTAGGACAAATGCACGCAGAAAAATTAGGCATCCCAAATCAGTGTTCCAAACTTGCAGATCGCGTTACATTACCAATAAACAAATATTTCAATCTTGAAAAATCTGCAGTGGGTTACAGCATCACAGAACTGATGAAACACGTTAGCCAACAACGGTTACGAATTATTTTACAAGGTTTCGGAAAAATTGGTAACAGCCTAGCCTACTATCTGCATCAGAGTGGCATCGCTGATATTATCAATATTGTTGATCACTCGGGCTATATGGCCTGTGAAACTGGTATTGATATTGAGCAGCTCATTCAACTGCGCGTTGAAAATCCTAATTTTAGTACTCTTGAACAACTTTACCCACTCTATATTTCATCAGCTGCCACACAGTGGCAACCGGCAGATCCCACCAATATTCGTGTACATTGGCATAGCGCACTAAGAGAGCACAAAGCGAATTGTATCGCTTTATGTGCTAACCGCTATGCCATTGATGCTGAACTGCTTGATGTGATACAAGACCATACCTTTAGTGATAGTGTGACCAATTATATTCTAGCAGGTGCCAATTTACCTTTTACTAACCTAGCATTACGTGACCAAGCCACGGCTAAAGGGATCATTGTATTTCCTAGTTGGCTAACGAGTGCTGGTAACTCATTACTTTATAGCCAGGCATTAAGTGTTGAGGTTGCCGATGAGAATTGGCCGATGAAGACACTTAATAAAATTTCTAGTATCTTGATAGAGCAAAGTGTACGATATCTTGATTTCAATCAAAAGACTAACACAGCCAAAAGGAGAGCTTAGTGCCCGCAAACTCAAAAATTGAATCCGAAATTAATGCGCTTAACGGTGTTTTACGCGTTGAAAATTGCCCTCTTGAAAAAATGCAAATGCATTCTGTTGAACTAACGCACTCAGTCTATGAACATGATGCTGTGTATGGCCAGTATATTACTGTTGAAGAATATATCGATTGCCCACCTGAAGACGCGTTTAATTATCTGGCTGATAGTTATAATTTGGCTGAATGGACTTATAGTACACGTGAGGTTATTCCTGACACTGAACAACCAGGACTGTTTGTTTCAATAGATGCCATCGGTGAAACGAATGGTGAAGATACCAAAATGTTTTTCAAAACTATCACTAATAAAGAGGCAATGACTATAGATTATCACTGTGCTTGGGATCAAAGTCAGCATTTATGGATGATTTACCTTATGCGTGTTGTACCTGCTGAACTTGTTTTAGGCAAACCCGGTTGTGTTGTACTTTGGACTAATTGTCGTCACCCAAATTATGATGAGAATCCTTACCCTGAAACAGCACTAAAAGAACGTGAGTATTGGGTGGGAGATTTATGGCCACTTTTTTATGCTGGACATTACGTTGAGTTGCAAAACATTAAGCATATTTTAGAATATCGTCATAAAAATAAGTTGTTATAAAACTTCACAAATACCGGGATTGCACGTAGCTTCTTACTGCGTCCTTTTAGCAATTAAACTTGAATATGAGGTGCATTATGTCAACATCTAAGACCGTCGAAAAATTGGTTGTAATCGTGGCTAAGCAATTAGGCAAACCTGTTGGTGAAATTAGTCCAGGGATGAGTTTGACAAATGATCTTTCGATGGACTCTGTCCAAATAATGTCACTTCTAACCGCCATTGATAGTAAAATGAATAAAACTATTGCCTATGATAAATACGAAGAAATAGACACAATTCAAGACGTGGCAGATAACTTGATCAACTCAACTGATATCTAAAAGGAAACAGCCTTCTCATGAGCTCAACTGTTTTGTACGCCGCACTTGAAAAAGTGATGCTCAATAACCCTGAAAGAACTATTGATGAATATCTGTCTAATGGCGACATTATTTCTATTAGCTATAGGCAGTTATTAGAAAAGGTGATCACGCTAAGTGACCATCTATCTACCTATGTTCAAGCACAAGATATTATTGTTTTTTTTACTGAAAACAGTATTAATTTTACCATAGGTCTATTAGCTGGCCTTAAACTTAATGCTATTTTAGCGCCTGTCGACTCGAAGATGCCATCTGACCAATTGCAACAATGTCTAGCAGATTTGCAGCCGAAATATACGTTAGTGTCACAAAAAAAACGATCAGAGCTTCGAGCATTTAAAGGCATTGAGACGTTTATTGATCTAGTAGATTTTGTTAATCCTGCCACACAACTTCCTAGAGTGAATATAACCGATTCACAACATATTAACTTACCAAATAAGCCTAGCGTAATCATGCATACTTCTGGCACAAATAATAGCCCAAAAGGTGTTATGCTGAGCACGAAAAACATTCTATTCATGACTCATAATCTCTGTCATTTCATGCCTAAAAAAGTGATTGAAACAGTGAAAGTAATGTGGTTCTTCCCCAACCATCATGTTTCTGGATTTACTATTAATTTCTTCATGATATTTTTAAATGGCGGTCGTCTTGGTATTATTAATGACATGAATCCCAACCTGATGCGTAAATTTTTCAGTACCTTTAAGCCAAGCCTTTTTCCTGTTGTGCCAAAATTACTTAAAGTCTATGCTGAAATGATAAAAAGTAACTTAGAAAAGTCTACTGTTAAAAAAGCAATTTTTCTTGTGCTATCTGGCTTGTGCAGTATTACTGAAAAAATAACATTTTATAAATTCAATATTAGAAAGTATGTCTTTTATCCTGTACATAAAAAATTCGGTGGGCGCGTTAAGATGATTTTCAGTGGTGGTTCTGCGCTCCCTGTATCACTACAAAAATATTTTTTTAAATTAGGATTGCCTGTTGTTGACGGTTGGGGGATGACTGAAACTGGAGGTTGTGCTATTAGTCAAACGCTAGTGCTGAATTATAATCATTTAAAAAGAACGCCTTTTCGAGGTCTGCAAACAAAGTTGACTGAAGTTAATCAGGACAATATTGGTCTCTTTTGGATTAAAGGCCCGGCTGTAATGATGGGGTATTTCAATAATCCTGGTGCTACGAATGAGGTGCTTGTTGATGGCTGGCTAAAAACAGGGGATTTGGCAAAAATAGTGGATGGTAATATTACAATCATGGGACGGCAACAGGATGTTTTAGTTGCATTGGATGGTAAAAAATATTTTTTAAATCGATTAGAAGAGGTTTATGCCGATATTGAAGGCATAAAAGAACTCGCGATTATTCCTTATGAAATAGATGAAGAAATAGTAGCTGTCGCTATCCTTACACCAGATTTTAAAATCAATCTGAAAAACCTAGAAGCACATAGCCACTCGTTAACCGCAGCCTTTAAAGTACGCCAAGTCGAGCTAGAGCCCAGTGGACGGGTCAAAAAAATCTTTATTGTTGAGCAATTACCCATGACATCATCCTTAAAAATAAAAAAGCAGCTCCTATTGCAATATCTTAAACAAGAAAGCTTATCCATTCTTAAAACAATTACGCTATAGCCGAGGATTCACGATGTTACTAGCAGATGCCTTGGTTGAAATTTTAAAAACATTACAGGTACGATATGTTTTTGGCGTCAGCGGTGCAAATATTGAACATTTTCATGATGCTATGTATCGTGTGGGTGATGGTAAAATTGATGCTATTTTAGCAAAGCATGAATCCGCGGCCGCTTTTATGGCTGATGGCGTAGCCAGAACACATAATACACTTGGCGTTTGTTGCGCAACCTCTGGTGGTGGCATGATGAATCTTGCCGTTGGTATTGCAGAAGCTTTTGCTGATGGGGTACCCTTGCTTGCCATTATTGGGCAACCTCCTACCAGACTTGAAGGTAAGGGCGCTTTTCAAGATTCATCTGGAGCGAAAAATACAGTTAATGCTGTGCAATTATTTGAATCAATCAGCAAATGTGTTGTGAAAATCAGCTCAAAAACTGATTTTCAACAAACAATGCTACATATCTTAACCACAATTTTTGACAAACGTCTTGGACCTGGCGTGTTGTTGATACCGAGTGATTTATTTACGATGGAAGTCGACCTTACCGACTACACCTCTTTGTTCCAGCTCAATAATTTTCGGCAGAGAGAATTAAATACGCCTAACCAACTGTATCACCAGATTAATTCTCGGCTCGAAGCTGCAAATAACCCATTGATTTTGCTTGGCAAACATGTGAAGTTCTCATTAGATGCTAATGTGCTAGAAAAATTTTCCAATCATTACAATTGTTCTATTGCTAGCTCATTAGCAGATGTTGGAGCCAGTCTGCAAAATAATGCAAGACATATTGGTCTTGTTGGTATCTGTGGTCATACCGATTTGCATCAGTATATAGAGAAACACGTTGATTTATTCATAGCGATAGAGTGTGACCTAAGCGTGATGACGACTTTTGGCATTAGTAATAGCATGAATGAAACCAACTGTGTGTATATTGGTAAAGATGCTGGTTTAGCGAAATGTATTGTTAATATAGATAATGTTATTGAAGGTGAGACTAATCATATTTTAAATACACTGATGGAGCTATCACCTAATCTATCTATAGTCAAAAATGGAAGGGATAATACCGTTCCTAAATTCAAACGACAAATTGTGGCCAGTGACCATAACCTCATCCCCATTTTAAATCAGCTCCAGTCATCAGTGAGTAAAGTGGATAATATCTATTTTGATGCTGGTGATTGTGTTGCGACTGCGGCACATTACCTGAAATTTTCTGATCACACGAAAACCTTCATTGCTCTGGGAATGGGTAATATGGGCTATGCCATACCTGCGGCCATTGGTGGTCAACTGTATTCAAGCAAAGATCAGCGCTCAATTGTCTTCGTCGGTGATGGTGGATTTTTAATGAGTGGTTTTGAAATTCATACCGCAGTGGAACTTAAGTTACCCATACTCTTTATTATATTCAACAACAATAAACATGGTATGTGTGCTACTCGCCAAAAATTATTTTTCGAAAATAGAGTGATTAGTGCAACCTATGCAGATGTACATCCTGCCCAGGCTGTACAAAGCTTGTGCGATGCCCCGCAACTAATTTGTTACCGGTGTGTTACGACCAAGCAACTTGAAACAGCACTTGAAAATTATGCTGCTAATAATGAAAAAACATTCGTGATTGAGATAGTGGTTTCTCAAGATGATATACCTCCCTTTATCCCATTTCAAAACATAAGGAAAAAAGACTAGTGTTTGATTTTCAACAAAATTGGTACCCTGTATTATTAACTAAAAAACTGAAGGCCAATAAAACAGTAAAAATTTACCTTTTTGATAAAGCCTTCGTTTTGTATCGTGATAAAGATGGCATGGCCACTTGCTTAGAAGATCATTGTCCACATAGAGGCGCGCCACTATCACTTGGTCGAGTTAGGCATGGTGAGTTAACCTGTGCTTACCACAACTGGTGCTTTGCAAAAAAGGGCGTCTGCAGTAAAATACCATCCCTTGATGGTGGAACACTCCCCATCCCTAAAGCAGCAAATGCTACAGCCTTACCTTGCGTAGAAAAATATAATGTTATTTGGATATGGGCTGGCGACAAAGAACAATGTCATGATGAAATTGAATTTGATCGCAAAGAAAAAAATTCCCTTGTCTACTCTTGGGATGTGCAAGCGCCATTTGATTTGTATTTGGAAAACATTCTTGATATATCACACGTGCCATTTGTGCATAAAAACACCCTGAACAGGCTGTTCCGCTTTAATGCCATGGAGTTCCAACTAGGTGAAAAAACGGAATCTGGTTTTAACGTAACGGTGGACCATAAAAAACATGGGAAAATAAAGTTTACTAATATTAAGTTTGTCTATCCAAACTTAATTCATTATGAGTTTTTGAAACATAAGAAGAAAATGGTGGCTTTATTCTTTATAGTGCCTTACCAAAAAAATATGACGCGAGTTTTTCATTACGTTTATTCAGACTTTGACACCCTTACCTTTAAAATCAGCTCTACTCCAATCGCAAAATTTTTTATGGAATTCATTCTTACAAAAGTTAATGAAGAAGATTCTCGGGTGCTAGTAGGTCAGGATAATAATCGTCAAAAAAACATTAGCTTAATGAATCAATTAACTAAAAATGATTTGGTTGCCATGGAATATAGGAAATGGTTATCGACTACCAATTATGAAGGGCTGTGGCAGGACAGTTTTGATTAGCCAGCTCGGAAGAACCGATCTAGAAGACCGCAAAATCGCTGGCTTCCAGAGTCTTAAGAAGCTAATATTGTCGGGCTAAAATAATATAGATTTACCCTATTTTAATCGATTATGACGCGAGGAGCGATAAGAATTCAGCCTCAAATGTCAGAAGCCGGCAACGGTTTAACCTTGCCGCTAATGTCTAAATTTCTCTACTGTGAAAATAATGCGCTTGAGTGTGATAGAGGTAAGCAGAACTGTGAACTGGGGCATTTGAGCATTCAACTGAAAGATTAAAAGGCTATTTCCCAAGGCTTGATATCATCTTATTCATGGATGGCTTGTGCGTAACCCAAGGGGTATTAGGAATTATTGACGCTTATCGCTGGGAAACCATTATTCGTTTACCAAACAAAAGCTCACTAATTTTGCCAAGTAATTGAATGCTGAAAAAGACAACAACTATCCTGGCACACAGGGAGACCGCGTCACTTCGGTACTCGCAAAACGGGCTAGAAAATCGTATAATTATTAATATTACCGAGTGAGATGCTTCGCATGAAAGGCGATATGCTCACCGATAAAACTGGCAATAAAATAATAGCTATGATCAAACCCCCTGCGTAAATGATAATCCAGCGGGTAATTTTCTGACTCACAGGCTTTTTGTAATAGCTCAGGTTGCAGTTGTTCATTAAGAAATTGGTCGGCATCACCTTGCTCTACTCTTAAAGGTAAATGCTCAGCCCCTTTTGCAATCAAATCACAACTATCATAGGCCAGCCAATCTTTGCGCTCAGCCCCTAAATAGGCCGTAAAAATTTTATCACCCCAAGGCACTTGGCTCGGCGCGCAAATAGGTGAAAAGGCTGAAATTGATGAAAATAGCGCAGGATTTCGTAAGCCTAACACCATGGCTCCATGACCACCCATCGAATGTCCCATAATGCCTACTTTTCCAGGCTTGATGGGGAGTTCTCGTTGGCAAAGAGGAATGAGCTCATCAATAATATAACCGTACATGTTAAAGTTTTTTGCCCAAGGCACTTGGGTGGCATCCACATAAAATCCTGCGCCATAGCCTAAGTCATAATCGGGTTCGGCTGCGGGTATATTCACATTGCGTGGGCTGGTGTCGGGCATAATAAGCATAACACCGTGCTCGTCGGCGTAATGCTGCGCGCCGGCTTTAGTGATAAAGTTTTCATGGTTACAGGTTAAGCCCGATAACCACACAATCGCCGACACACTTTCCTGCTTGGCCTGCGCAGGAAGATAAACGGCAAAGGTCATCTCACAATTTGTAGCTGCTGACGCGTGACTATAATAGCTGACGATACCCTTAAAACTATTAAAGCTCGCCAGTGTCTCCAATTGCGCAGCCATTAATTAAACGTGACCACGGAGCGAATGCTTTTGCCTTCGTGCATTAAATCAAACGCGTGATTGATTTCTTCAATGGGCATAACATGGGTGATGAAGTCATCGAGTTTAATTTCATCATTTAAATATTGTTCGACATAACCAGGGAGTTCAGTTCGCCCTTTTACGCCACCAAATGCAGAGCCCTGCCATTTTCTACCGGTAACCAATTGAAACGGCCGGGTTGCAATTTCTTGACCACTGCCGGCCACACCAATAATGGTCGAAACGCCCCAACCCTTGTGGCAGCATTCTAAAGCTGCGCGCATGATGTCGGTATTACCAATACATTCAAACGAATAATCAACACCACCATCGGTCATATCAACAATAGCCGATTGCACATCGCCACTTAAATCCTTAGGGTTGACAAAATCTGTTGCGCCTAGCGCTTTTGCCATCACAAATTTTTCGGAGTTAACATCTATTGCAATAATACGGCTCGCTTTCGCCATCACTGCACCTTGAATTACACTCAAGCCAATACCTCCTAAACCAAACACGGCAACGGTGGCGCCCGGCTCAACTTTTGCAGTATTTAGAACTGCGCCAATACCGGTGGTAACACCACAACCTAGTAAGCAAATTTTATCTAGCGGAGCGGCTTTATTGACTTTTGCGACAGCAATTTCAGGCATAACCGTATATTCAGAAAAAGTAGATGTGCCCATATAGTGAAACAATGGCTTACCTTGATAACTAAAACGGCTGCTGCCATCAGGCATTAAGCCCTTGCCTTGGGTACTACGAATGGCTTGGCATAAGTTTGTTTTACCTGACAAACAAAACTTACACTGCCGGCATTCCGGTGTATAAAGGGGGATTACGTGGTCGCCAACACAGACACTGGTTACACCTTCACCAATTTCAACCACTTCGCCGCCACCTTCATGGCCTAAAACACTCGGGAATATCCCTTCAGGATCAGCCCCCGACAAAGTGAAAGCATCGGTATGGCAAACGCCAGAGGCATGAATTTTAACCATAACCTCTCCGGCTTTAGGGCCTTCGACATCAATTTCATCGATAATAAGGGGTTGTCCTGCTTGAAGAGCAATAGCGGCTTTAGATTTCATAGTAATTCCTTTCACAATTGTTGGTTGCTGATAAAAGAACATTGTAAACTAAGATTGAAAAAATGTAAAAATGTACGACATCTGGGCTTATAACCCGTTATAATTTCCGTATTGTTATTAAGGAATTTTTTGTGAGTACAAATAAGACCAACAAGCTTATCCCCTTGTTTGACACGCTGGCCCATCGTGAATCCGCGAGTATTCCCAGTGATTATCTTTATCAAGACGATATTACTCACGCCGGAGCATTTATCTTCAGTTACCGCGGTAGCTCGGCAACGTTTAATGCGTATCGCCGTGAAATTGAGCGTTTATTGCAATGGTGTGAGCATATAGCTAAAAAGCCTTTAGGCGAGCTTAAAAAACAAGACATTGAAAATTACATCTACTTTTGCCAACGCCCCTATCCAGAATGGATTGCAACACAAAAGTGCGACCGCTTTTTGAGTAAAGAAGGCCGACGCATCCCCAATTCTGCGTGGCGCCCGTTTGTGGCCACGGTGTCAAAAGTGCAATTTAGTGAAGGCAAACGGGCTGTGGTTAAAAACTTTTCTCTTTCGCAAAGTGCAGTAAAAGCTATTTTTGCTATTTTAAGCAGTTTTTTTAATTACTTAATTCAAGAAGATTATGTGCTGGCTAATCCGGTGCAACAAATGCGCCAAAAAAGTAAATTTATTCGCAAGCATCAATCTCAAACCGCCATTCGACGTTTGTCAGAACTACAGTGGTGTTATGTGATTGAGACGGCAGAAAAAATGGCCGAGGTAGACCCTGCGCACGAACGCACTTTATTTATGATGAATGCCTTATTTGGTATGTATTTAAGAATATCTGAACTCGCGTCCTCAGAGCGATGGCAGCCTACCATGGGTGATTTTTTTCGTGATCAAGATGGAAGTTGGTGGTTTAAAACTGTGGGCAAAGGCAATAAGGAACGCAATATTACCGTGAGCAATGCCATGCTTGAGGCGTTAAAGCGTTACCGGCAAGCATTAGATATGCCCTCTTTGCCTAGCCCGGGTGAAACCACCCTTCTATTATATAGAAATCGAGGTAACGGCCCATTAAGTAGCACCCGTCAAATTCGTCTGATTGTGCAAAATTGTTTTGATAAAGCCATAGAGCGCATGCGACAAGATGGAATGGAAGAAGACGTCAACGAATTACGTGCAGCCACTGTACATTGGCTGCGCCACACGGGTATATCTGAAGATGTTAAACACCGCCCACGCGAGCATGTGCGCGATGATGCCGGCCATGGCTCAAGCGCCATTACCGACCTTTACATTGATATTGAATTGCGTGCGCGCCATGCCTCGGGTCGAAAAAAGCAAATCAAGCCTGATTAAGGTCTACTTGGTAAGGTATTTTACACTCACACCTAGAAGCGAAATAATAATAAGCGTAATCGCATAGGAAATACTCGAAGTGACCGGAAAGTGCATTAATATAGTCCCTATTAAAGCAGCAATTAAAAACTCACCCGCTTGAAAAGCTGCCGCTGCGGTTGCGGCAATATTTGGAAAAGGCTCCATAGCCCCAGCAGCACCTGCACCAATGCAAAACACCGCGCCGCAACAAGCAATAGCCATGGTTATTAAAAAGCTCCATAGATGCAAACCAATTAAAAGATTAGTCGCTAGCATTAAAACCCCACCAAGCATTAATAAACTTAAGCCAATGTTAATTGTTTTATCTAGTCCAATTGTAACGTTTAATTTACCCGCTAATATACCGCCAATAATTAACACCACCCCAAACACCGCAAAATAAAGCCCAAAATGAATCTCTGGCACGTGCAGCAAATTGATAATAATAAATGGAGAAACAGAAAAAAATGAAAAACACGTCGCCACACCAAAGCTAGCAAACAAGGTATATTTAATGAAGGTACGATGACTGTATAAGGTCAAATATCGTTTGAACACCTGTCTGTCGACCGGCACCCGTTTACTAACCGGCAAGGTTTCACGCACAAAAGCACAAATTAATATTGCAACCACTATTCCCATCAACACTAAAAACCAGAACACGGCACGCCATCCCCAAACAGCGGCTAGCAAACTGCCAATGATGGGGGCAAAGGTAGGCGATACGCCAATGGCGGCATTGAGCCAACTATAAAGCTGTGCACTCTCGTCACCCGAATACAAATCGCGCACAATGGCAAAGGAGACAATTAATAAACCACAGGCCCCTACTCCGCAAAACACACGCGAAATGAGCATGGTGATAATGCTGTTTGATAAGGCGCAAATCAGGCTGGTTAAGCTAAATAATAGTGCCGAAATGAAAAGCACTTTCCAACGGCCATATTTGTCGGCTAATGGCCCCATAAGTAGTTGGCCAAGCCCCAGGCCAAGCAAAAATAAGCTTAGGGTCATTTGCACCATAAATTGCGACGCATGAAACACCGCGCGCATATGCGGCACCACTGGCACGTAGATATCGAGCGCAAAGGCAAAGCTAAAAACGAAAGGGGCTAAAATGAGGGCTAATAAAGCACGTGAATGATGTTGCATGTTTTTTTCCTGTTTGCGCGAATATAGCATGTTTTGAGCCGACCTTGCACAATTTAAAGAGCTTTAGTGATATGGTGCTCCCAGCTAATTACCCGGTATGCAAAACGTCTGTTATTATAAATATTGTGCCTGAAGGTAATGAAATATTGATTGGTGCAGCAGTCATAGAAATAAGGAGATTAACGTTTAATCGAACGATAGCTTAAAAGTTATTAGAATCTTACGAGCCCTCATTCTTGAATAGCGTTTAATGGCAGTAAAACGGATAGAATGATCAGAAGAATCAAAAGGCTCATCCCAACCTGCTACATTTCCAGTAAACAGAATATAGCTAAAATTTTTATCTCTTATAGACAAAACGCTATTTTGCACATAAGGCTTCTTAAGATCACAAAAAGAGCCCCGTGTGAACTGCTCAAACGCGGTTTGATTGGGGTATATATTTTTACCAAATTCTTTGTGTAAAGTCAGCTCTGACCTAGACGGGTCGATGTGAAATCCCAGAATCCCAGGTCTGATAATTTGATTTTCGCTGCCATAACTCGTTATACAAGCCAAGTCTACAGCTCCATCTGGATAAACATTAATGCAGCTTACCCGCAGCGCTTTGCCCCATATCTGCTGCGCGAGCTTTCCCACGCTTCTTTTAAGAACTTGGAGTTGCCCCTGGAAAGACATAATAAGATAATCCTTGAAAACGCCAACCGCACAGTGGTGCGCTAGGTTATCCAATTCAGGGTAGTGATACTCTTGCTGTAGAGCACCGAAGTTCGTCCAGATTGTTGTTAACGCTGGGTCGCGAGTCAGTGTGAGAACGCAAGACTTTGTCATAAAGGCCCAAACGTTATCGTAAGAATTATAGCTACAAGCGTAGACCGCGTCACATCTATTAATTGCACTTAGAGTAGCGCCGGCGGCGGCGCAAGCCATAAGGCCATCCTCACCCCCTAAGATCCCATTGCCGGCCTCATCAATTGCACAACAAGTTGGTTTAAACCCTTCAGGTAAGTCTTTACTAGAATACCTCAGGAATCCAAAGTTACAGCCTAAACTATGAGGTAGATACGCAGCTTTTTGTCTAATTGACGCCTCATCTTCTCTAATGTTTTCTACACACAATACTTGTAACTTTTGGACGATACTGGGGCCTTCTATAGGCAAGATTAATTGGCCAGATGATAAGTTGTAATAAAAAATTTTATTCGAGCTAACCAGCAGCAAATATCGGCCGTTTCGCGACATAGCCGCATCAATAATGTGAGCATCATTTAGCCCTTGTAACCAGACAATATCTGGATTTAAAAACAATGGATAAACACCAGGGCGTAGCGCGGTTATTCTTTCCGCGTTATCACACCTAAAATAACGTAGTTCAGCTCGGCCATCCTCTCGCACCAGCAACGCTACCGCAGCTACAGAGTGTTCTTCGGACGCAGCCGCGGCGGCAGTACCGCCTTGGCCAGGCCTAACGCCCCTCAACTCAAAAATTTTGGTGAATCGCATGTGTTCCTCAAGAAATATTAGATAAATAGATTAAGCTAGACATTTCATCTTAATAATATCTTATCAAACAAAGCTTAAGGGATAGTTAACCACATGGCTGAAGTTTTGACACTCTTGCCCTGAAATAACGTGCACCTTTAAATCCTGTTGATTATATCTTAAGCTAATGCGGTTATTATATTAGGCAAGTCGACAATAAAAAGAAAATAAATGTTCGACCTCATTTCCCCATTGGCCTCACACACCACGCGCGGAATTCGGTGGCAGAGCTGTTTTACTACTTTGGTTTTACATCCACAAAAGACGAATTCCAAAAATCTAAAAAGCTATCATGCTTCGCACTCGCAACTTGATATCGTTTATGTCTCATTAAGTTAACTATTTCACTGTCGGATGATTGTGCGGTAATGTAGTTATCACCTGCTGCAACATACGGATTAGCCGAGAATTTATTTGAATAAAAATACAAGTATATTGACGAGATGTGCTTGTTTAGTTGTCGGTCATTTTCATTGGTTGAGTACATGTAATTAGGGAAAAGTTGAGTATAGGCCACTTGAGCGTTTAATTCATCTCCTGGGTTTGCATTAGGCGCTTGGCTCAGATCAGAGGTTCTAAAAACGCTGATTGGAAAATCTGGGTGGGTTTGTAATATGTTGTGAACAACCTCAGCATTAAAATCAGCAACCGAATTTGGCAGGTGATTTAATTTGGTCGATTTATTGTCAGGTGTAAAGTAAGGGTCCATGAGTGCAAGTCGAGTAGGCTCTGGAGCAGCTTGTGAGTCTAGCAATAGCTTGCCGGTTAGCTGAATAGCGATTTGTGTGCCGAGTGATTGCCCTGCAATACGAATTTGTTTAGAGTGGTATTGGGTGCTTGATGGCATCGCTGCAATGTAATCTTGATAAGCCATTTGCACAATATCTAATGGCTCACCTTGCTTATTGGTTTGCATGACACAAGCAGCTTGTTTTTTAGAGCAGTAGCTTGAACTAAGTTTGTTATCATACGGGTTGGTCCAGTTATACTTCCAGCGCATACTGCGCAAGCCATTGACTGAATATATCTTTGCTTCTGCATCAGTGGGGCTTAGTTCATCGGCGTATTGGTTCCAATAGAATACGCCAACATTCCAACCAGCCCATTCTGTTAACGTATTTATGGTTTTAGCGGGCTTGCCCTTTTTGAGATTATAATTGTAACAAAAATCGAAACGATTTTTATTTTCAACGGTGGCTGGCTGCCAACCATGGATAAAAATAATGGTGGGTTTACTTGAATCAAAGTAACCCGTTGCTTTTAATTTTTTTAGACATTGTTTTTTTGCGGCAGGATCAGCCTTTAATTGACAGGCTGGAGCGTCTAATTCTTGTGCATTGTTAGCGCTATTCTTAAGCCAATATATACCACTATCAGCTGAAATTTGATCATCACCACCCGGTTGTCCAACCGTGGTCGGCCCAAATGTACCGGGTGCCCAATTTATGCAGCCAGCGGCTTGAACATTAAAATGGATTATAAAGAGAAGAACATTAAGTACAGAAATTTTTTTAAATACAGACATTTGTAGATTAACCCTTTATTATTGTTGTGCGGCATCAGATTCTTCACCGAAACTTGGAGGGAATATTATCATAAAATGGTGGTTCATCATACAGATTAAATTAAAGTTGTAGGGATAGACCCAGTAGATCTTAGGCATGGTAAGACTATAAAGAAAATTAGTGTATTAGCAAAAACCTGCCCCATCGGCAACAGTTTCATTTACTAAAGCAATAGGTCCAAGTCCTGACGTTGCAAGCGGCTATTGTGGCCCTGTTTTTCTCACCGGGATGACATGTATCCTAACGCTATACGGTATGTATTACTGTTGCACTTAATTAATATTTTTAGTCAATTTTAATATGGCACTATCGAAAACAAAAGGTAGTGGATATGTAAATTGGAGGACTTTCCCCACCAGCAATTCAAGGCTGTTACCAGGCTTTGGGCCATGCTCTTCAAACCAAATATGGTGTGCGCCATCGATAGTACATTGTGTGGAGTTTTTGTTAAATATTTTCTATGCCGGACATTTTAACTTGGGATAAACCGGACATTACTACTTGGGGCCTACACCCTGCGACGTGCGCTTGACAGCCCAATTAACCTCATGCTAATCTCGAATAATGAACTACCCATTAAACAATCAGCGCATCATTCGAATTACCAACCCTAGTGTGTAAGACATTAGGGCGTTTCTGTTTTATTTCTATTTTTAATTATCCACTTTAGAACACCAGCATCTGTGTAGGAGATTAGTATGACACCGATTCATTTCACGCAAAAAAAACATTATCCATGGGTTGTTATCAGCTTATGTGCTTTCTTTTTATTTTATAAATTCATTCTTCAAGTTTACCCAGGCTTAATTACTCATGAATTAATGCAAGAATTTAAGATTCATGGTGCGGGTTTAGGTAATTTGGTGGCGACTTATTTTTACTCTTATATGGTGATGCAACTGTTTGTCGGTGTGTTGATCGATCGTTTTGGCACGCGTGTTTTAGCGGCCATAGCCTTGTTAGTCAGTGCGCTGGGCTTGTTTTGGTTCGCCAATGCTCATAGCTTAAGCAGCGCGATTGGCGCGCGTTTGTTAATGGGGCTCGGGGTGGCTTTTGCAACGGTGAGCTACATGAAAATGGCCGCAGTGTGGTTTCCAGCCAATCGGTTTGCTTTTATCGGTGGTTTATTAGCCACTGCCGCCATGATGGGCGCCATCTTTGGGCAAGCGCCCTTGGCGATCATGATGCATAAATTTGGCTGGCGTTCGGGCTTGCTTGATTGGGGATACATCGGCATGGGCATGGCGGTATTGTTTTTAGTGGTCGTTCGCGACAAACATAAAGCGCCCGATAGCCTTGAGCTGCCTGAAAAAACGGCGCCACAAAGTTACTGGCGCGGTGTGAAAATGGTGTTTGCTAATAAGCAAAACTGGTTGCTGACCTTCTATAGTGGTTTGGCCTATTCACCTATCGCCGTGTTTGCCGGCCTATGGGGGCACCCTTTTGTGCAGCAAGCTTATCATTTGAAGCCGACTGAAGCGGCAACGTTTATTACGCTGGCCTTTTTAGGTTTAGCCGTGGGTGGCCCGCTGCTGGGCTTAATTTCAGACCGATGGATGAGCAAGCGTCGTGTTATGGCTTATGGCTCGGGCTTAGCATTAGTCACTTTTTTAATCGTGGTCTATATCCCGCATTTACCGTTAAGCTTGTTAGCGGTGTTCTTGTTTTTATTCGGCTTTGGAACCGGTGCATTTATGCTCGGTTTTGCTGTGGGCAGGTTGTTAAATCCACTCGCCGTTGCTGCCACGGTGATTGCCTTAATTAATAGTGGCGATGCTCTGTTTGGTGCTTTTACAGAACCCTTGGTTGGGAAATTACTTGATTTGAGCTGGTCAGGCAAAATGGTAGCGGGAGCGCCCTATTTTAGCGTGGCCGATTATCAGCATGCTATGTTAATAATGCCTATTTACTTATTTATTGCGCTGTTGCTGCTGGTTTGGATTCGCGAAGATTAAGTAAGGTCATTATCACAGTATAGAATCGTCTTTTTCTACTCCTTCCGCTCGGCGTTGCGAGAAGCGTAGCGACGCGGCAATGTTCTAGACTACAGTGTAATTCATGAGATTGCCGCGTCGCTGTGCTCCTCGCAACGACGGGCTTGCGGTGGTCATCGTCTCTACAAGAGCTGCCCCAACGTCTTCACCGTCGCTGCGCTCCACGCAACGACGGGCTTGTTGCGGTGGTCGTCGTCGCTACAAGAGCTGCCCCAACGTCTTCACCGTCGCTGCGCTCCACGCAACGACGGGCTTGTTGCGGTGGTCGTCGTTGCTACAAGAACCGCCCCAACAACGTGCTTGTTGTCTTTTGTTTTAACCTGCTGCCTAGTCACAGCCACAAACCTTGCTGTTGATATAACCTTTAATCTGCTAAACTCACCGTATATTCAACTACCAAAGAACACTTATGATCGTCGATTCTCATTGCCACTTAAATATGCTTGATTTAAGTAACTACGATAATAATTTAGATAATGTTATTACTGCTGCGACAGAAAATGGCGTCGAAACCATGCTTTGTGTTTCTGTTGATTTACCCACGCTGCCTGATGTTTTAAGTTGTGCACAGCGTTACCCTAACGTTTATGCCTCCGTTGGCGTGCACCCAAACGATAGCCAAGAAGTTACCCCGGTTGAGAAACTAGTTGAATTAGCCAACGCGCCTAAAGTGGTAGCAATCGGTGAAACGGGATTAGATTATTTTCGCAGTGAAGGCGATTTAAGCTGGCAGCGCGATGCCTTTCGTACCCATATTCGTGCCGCTAAGCAGCTGGGCCTGCCGGTGATTATACACACTCGTGATGCCCGCGAAGATACCATCAAACTTATGGCTGAAGAAAATATAGCCGAAGTGGGCGGTGTATTACATTGCTTTACAGAGAGTTGGGATATGGCTCAAGCCGCTATGGATATGGGGTTTTACGTGTCATTTTCAGGGATAGTCACCTTTAAAAATGCCAAAGAATTGCAAGAAGTGGCCAAGAAAATGCCTCTTGATAGAATGCTAATCGAAACCGACTCACCTTTTTTAGCCCCCGTGCCCTTTCGCGGTAAGCCTAATTACCCGGCTTATGTTAGAAATGTCGGGGAATTTATTGCCGAACTGCGAGATGAGCCTTTTGAGCTTATTGCCAAGCATACGACTGAGAATTTTTATACGTTATTTAATAAAGCTCAATAGTTTATGCTTTTTAAGCGCGCTATGCGCCTTGCTTGTGCAAAGCTGCAATGGTGGTTTGAATTTCTGCATTTAATTGCGTGCCTGCTTCGTCTTGAAATTGCACGCCAATGCCTGGCGGCCATTCTTGGGCATCGGCTTGCGTGGATATCCAAACAATTTTACCGATAATACGGTATGGCTCTGCAAGGCCTTCAAGGTCTACTTTTAAAAAAACCTCTTCACCCAGTTTATAGTCCGGCTCACGGGTGGCTATAAATAAGCCGCCGCCTTGAATATAATCTAAATACGAATCACTCAGCTGATCGGGCTTAAGTTTTAAGTTGACTAGATGTGGTTTGTTATCAGTTGCCATGTATTCCTATTAAATCAATGAATAATGATTCTAGTTGTAATTGTAAGTTAAGATGGGGCTGTTTGTGAAGTGTTTTTTGCATCTCAATAATGGCATCGAGTGCATTAAAGCAACTAGCAACACTAATTCGTGAGCTTTGTTGGCTTATTTCAGTTTGGTGGCCGCTATGTGCCAAGGCTGGGCTGGCTTGTGTTTGTAAGCGTAATATATCGATATAAAGTTGCTGGAGCCAAAGCATGATGGGCGCGCCCTCTTGTGCTGCGCAGATAGCGGCAAATTCAATCGGGTTATGCCTGTCCATAAAACTGTGCCATGCACTAAAAAATTCCTGGTGCTGAGTCTGTAAAGCTTCGTTTTTTAAATAAGCCAAAGCAGCCAACGGAAGATTTTCAGTTAATGACAAGCCTTCTAAAACATTGCTTGCTCCTTGATTTATAAGCCATAATTTAGAAGTGCTGGTTTCTGGCTGCACGAAAGGAAGCACTTGGCAGCGGCTGCGAATGGTGGCTAATAACTGTTCGGGCTGATGGCTGACCAAGATCAATTTAGTGTCACTGTTAGGTTCTTCCAAGGTTTTCAACAGCGCATTGGCTGCCGCTCGGTTCATCGCCTCAGCAGGGCAAATAAGTACGATTTTTAAACCGCCTAACTGTGAGGTTTGGCGAATGTTGCTAGTTAAGGCTCGCACGGCATCAATTTTAATGATGTTGCTGCCCTCTTCTGGCATTAGATAATATAAATCAGGGCAAAATCCGGCAGATTGCTGCTGGCAAGCTTGGCACTGACCACAGGCAAGCTCAGCTTCTGGGGATTGGCAAAGCAGACGGCGCGCCATTTGCTCAGCAAAATGTTGCTTACCTAAGCCAGCAGGACCGGTAAGCAAGATTGCTTGTGGCACCCTATCAGTTTGTAAACACTTTAAAAAAAACTCCCAAGGCTTTGAATGCCAAGGGAGTTTTTCTTGTAGGCTTAATGAAATCATCCAGCTTACATATTAGAGATTAGCGCATCACCAAATGCTGAACAGCTTAACAATGTGGCGTCATCCATTAAACGCTCAAAGTCATAGGTGACGGTTTTTTTGTTGATGGTGCTTTCAGTGGCGCCAATAATTAAATCGGCAGCTTCTGTCCAACCCATATAACGTAGCATCATTTCGGCAGAGAGAATCAATGAACCTGGGTTCACTTTATCTTGACCGGCATATTTTGGTGCGGTGCCATGAGTGGCTTCAAAGATAGCTACGTCACCACCAATGTTGGCGCCCGGTGCAATACCAATGCCGCCGACTTCAGCTGCTAAAGCATCTGAAATGTAATCGCCATTGAGGTTAAGCGTAGCAATTACGCTATATTCCGCTGGACGGGTTAGAATTTGTTGTAGGAATGCATCAGCAATCACGTCTTTGACTATGATTTCTTTACCGGTTTGTGGATTAGCAAACTTGCACCATGGGCCGCCATCAATTTCGGTGGCACCAAATTCGCGCTTGGCTAATTCATAGCCCCAATCTTTAAACGCACCTTCGGTAAATTTCATAATATTACCTTTATGTACCAAGGTAAGTGAAGAACGGTCGTTGTCGATAGTATATTGAATGGCTTGGCGCACTAACCGCTCTGTGCCTTGTTTTGACACGGGTTTCACACCGATGCCGCAGCCTTCTGGGAAACGAATTTTAGTCACGCCCATTTCATTGCGCAAAAAGTCGATAACTTTTTTGGCTTCTGGGCTGTCCGCGGCCCATTCAATGCCGGCGTAGATGTCTTCTGAATTTTCACGGAAGATAACCATGTCTACGTCCTGGGGACGCTTCACTGGGCTAGGCGTACCTTGAAAATATTGTACTGGGCGCATGCAAACGAACAAGTCGAGCATTTGGCGCAGGGCAACGTTTAATGAGCGTATACCGCCGCCTACAGGGGTTGTTAACGGGCCTTTAATACCAATGTGGTATTCGCGCATGGCGTCTAAGGTTTCTTCAGGAAGCCAGGTGTCGCCACCGTAAACATTGACGGCTTTTTCACCGGCGTAAACTTCCATCCAGGCAATTTTTTTCTCACCGTTATAAGCTTTTTTAACGGCGGCATCGACGACTTTTTTCATGACTGGAGTAATATCAGCACCAATACCATCGCCTTCAATGAAAGGAATAATAGGATGATTAGGGACTACAGGGGCTTGGTTGTCAGCTTGAGTGATTTTTTCGCCATCGCTTGGCACTGTGATATGTTGGTAGGTCATTGAGGTCGTGTCTCCATTGAGTTACAAAGCGCGAAGAATAGCATTTTTTGCTCTGAAATGCATCTAGGATTTAAATTGAAGGTTTAGCGTGGGTCAGGATTTTTAATACAAAAGAGTGGGCGCACTAAGCAGTTATGTTTTTTTGTCTGCTTAGTGCGCGAAAGAAAGCTGTTTGCGCAATAAGCTTTTAATGCTCTCATACGCTGGGCTCTCTACAATTCTTGTTCAAAATGTAGCAATGGGTGTATTGTGACGAATTTGAAGTGAGGACTATACGCCAATAAAATAGGCTGTAAATGCTTTGTTTTAGTTTTTTTGTAATAAATTCAGACAAAATATTTTTGATGCTCCTACTCATCTAGCCCGCGAGGACTTGCTACTTTTCGGGTAAGTTATTTGATGATTTACTCAACTTATTGAAACTAAACAGAGTCTTCTTCCGGGCAACCCGGTCAATGACCTTCAATGTCGCGGGGCAATCTCTCACGCATAACAGGGCAATAACCTACAACTTATTTTGCTGACGTGTAATTTATGTTCATTCTTGATGTATAATTCGCAGCATGAATAACGCAAATACAAAAGTGGTCGTCGGCATGTCTGGCGGGGTGGATTCTTCGGTCAGTGCCTTGTTGCTTCAGCAGCAAGGCTATCAAGTTGAAGGCTTGTTTATGAAAAACTGGGAAGAAGATGATGACAGTGAATATTGTTCCGCTGAAATAGATCTCAACGATGCTGAAGCCGTATGCCAAAAACTGGGTATAACCTTACATGCGGTTAATTTTGCGAAAGAATATTGGGATACCGTGTTCGCGCACTTTTTAGAAGAGTTCACCCTCGGGCGTACGCCCAACCCAGATGTTTTGTGCAACAAAGAAATTAAATTCAAAGCTTTTTTGCATTATGCCCAAACGGAGCTGAAGGCAGATTATATTGCCACGGGGCATTATGTTCAAAAACAATTCGTAGCTGGACGGTACCAGCTCTGTAAAGGCCTTGATCCCGGCAAAGATCAGTCGTATTTTCTTTATTTACTCAACCAGCAGCAGCTTGCGCCCTCTTTGTTTCCCATCGGAGCGTTACAAAAAACCAAGGTTCGCCAATTGGCTGAAGAACATGGCCTGGTGACATACAATAAAAAAGATAGTACTGGCATCTGCTTTATTGGTGAGCGCAAATTTAAGAATTTTTTAAGCGAATACCTGCCCTCTCAGCCCGGTAATATTGAAACACTTGAAGGTGAGGTGCTAGGCCAGCACGATGGCCTGATGTTTTATACATATGGGCAGCGTCAAGGGTTGGGAATTGGTGGCCTGCAACAAGGCGATAACACGCCCTGGTATGTCACCGGCAAAGATTTAACCCGCAATGTCTTACAAGTGGTGCAAGGCAAGCATCACCCTGCTTTATATCGGGCCAGCTTGCGCTGCGAACAATTACATTGGGTGAGCGGTGAATGCCCTCCACTGCCGCTGTGCTGCACAGCTAAAACGCGCTACCGCCAAGATGACCGTAATATTTTATGCACCGTCGAGCTAAATGCTGATGCCATTGCCAACGTTAATTTTGATAGCCCACAACGCTCAGTGACTCCGGGTCAGTCTGTTGTGTTTTATCAGGGTGACATTTGCCTAGGCGGAGGGATTATTTGTGGGTAAGCGCACTTACGGTGATATTCGCCTTTGCTTAGCTGGCATGTGCCAAGCCGCGAGCTTAGTCAATGAATTGGCCCAGCATGGCGCCTGCAATGAGGATATGTTTGCCCACTCAATAAATAGCCTTTATCAAATAGATGCTCAATCTGTGGCGGATATATATGGTGGCGCTGATGGTGTAAAGCTTGGCTCAGTTGAGCTTGAAAAATGCTTATCGGCCAAAGCCACTGCCAATGCGCAACTTATACGCTATGTCGTCAACTTGATTCATTTTGAACGTAAGCTGAGCAAATCAGGCGAAACGCAAGCAGCGTTGGATCGCGGGGTGGAGCAAATAGTAACCCAGGTAGATTTTTTTGGCCCGTTAGCCCCTGAAGTTATTGCCAATATAGCTAGCCTATATAGCGATACCTTGGGGCAATGGCCGCAGCGTATTATGATAGAAGGTAAGCCTGAATATTTGGAGCAAGCTGATATTATGCAAAAGATACGCGCTTTGCTGTTAGCGGGCTTACGTTCCGCGATTGCGTGGCGTCAAATAGGCGGCCGGCGTTGGCAATTGTTTTTTTGCCGCAGCCGCCTTATGTCTAATTCATAGGCTCTAAACTAACGTTTTACCCGTATCTTTCAGCCACATCGCAATAATGGCAGCAACCAGCAATGAAACTGGCACCAGTGCAATGCCTAGGGTAAAGTCTAAAGGCGTGTAAGCCTTGGTACCCAACGTAAAGTGACGATGTACGGTATCAATCATGTAGCCTGTTAAGGGCTGAAACACCACCCCGCCTAGCATGACTAAACAGTTTGTGAGGGCAACGACGGTACCTGCAACAGATTTGTCATAGTTTTCTTTTGCTAAGGCAAAGATTAATGGATGGGTACTGGTCAATGCGCCAAACAAGAAAAAGGCGACATATAAAATCCAATGCGCTACATGATAATCTAGTTTATAAGGCACATATAAAATTAATGTTAATAAGACCGCATCTAAGAATAAACTTATCACGATCGGCATTTTACGATTGCGGAAATGATCGGACAATTCACCCACAAATGGTCCTACAATCATCCAGCCAAAGAAGAATGTAGACATGATTCGCCCTGCTTCAATGGTGCTCATGTGGTAAACGGTAGATAAATAAGGGATGCCCCAAACATCGCCTAAAGCAGAAGATGGCAAATACGCTAAAGCACCTAAAACACCAATGATCCAAATTTGTGGATTCTTGATCATGTTGGCCAATTCGCGAAAAATATGACTAAAAGATTTTGCTTCGCGGGTGACTTGCTGATCTAATTCACGCGTTTTTGGACTATCACGTAAAACAAACAAGATTAGAGCAGCCACAATGACGCCAATTAAGGCCACGGTCCACATGGTGCTCTGATAGCCAAAAGAAACATTTAATTTGGTGATGATTAAATCGGCAAAAATTCCGGCTAACATGCCGAGTGAATCAGCAATACAAGCCACCATACCAAAATGGCGTGGCGCCAACCAAACCGTGGCAACCTTTAGTACGGCTACGAAAGCAAATGCACAACCAAAGCCCATGATAAAGCGGCCCATGCTGGCAATATAAACATTAGTCACCATGTGGACCAGGAACAAACCGATGATACAAACGATGCAGGCTGCCAATAGCGACTTACGAATGCTAAAGTGATCTAAAATAACCCCGACAGGAATTTGCATTGCAGTATAAGAATAGTAGTAATAGGCAGCAAAAATACCAAACTGCGTGGCATTAATATGAAATTGGCTCATCAAATGATCAGCCATGGTGCTAGGTAGCACACGTAGTACAACATCATAGAAATAAAACAGGCACGGTACACACCAAATTAACCAGGGAAACCATTTTGTGAATTTTCTTTCAGTCATATGTCATTACACCTATATATACAGTTCGCAAGATGCTATAGATTAACCCTAGTACTGTCAAGTTGAGTGGTTGAAATATATACAATGCCGTCTAATTTGACAAGCCCAATCTTGCTGCTGGGTATGATATAATCGCGCGGTTTTTGACAATAAGGTGTTTAATAACGATGAAATTTACTTCTCTTACTGCTATTTCCCCCATTGATGGGCGCTATGCCAGGCGTACCGCCAAGCTTGGGCCCATTTTATCTGAATACGGCCTGTTTAAAGCCCGGTTACAAGTTGAAGTTCAATGGTTAATTGCGCTCTCTCATGCAAAAGAAATAAATGAAGTTGCGCCGTTTTCTGTTAACGCCGAACAATTTTTAATATCCATTGTCGATAATTTTGATTTAGAGGGTGCCGAACAGATTAAAAATATTGAAAAAACCACTAACCATGATGTTAAAGCCGTCGAATATTATTTAAAGCAACAACTCGATGCGCTGCCAGAAGTCGCCGCTTATAAAGAATTTGTGCATTTTGCTTGCACCTCAGCCGATATTAATAATTTAGCCTACGCGTTAATGCTCAAAGAAGTGCGCCAGAGTGTGTTGATGCCGCAAATGCAGCAAATTATTAACGACCTTAGCCGACTTGCAAAGACCTATGCAGCGCAGCCAATGCTGGCTCGTACGCATGGCCAAGCCGCCACCCCAACCACCATGGGCAAAGAGTTTGCTAATTACGTGCAACGTTTACGTAATGTATTAGAGCAGTTTTCAACCTTGCCGATACGCGGAAAAATCAATGGTGCGGTCGGTAATTTTAATGCCCATATTGTCACCTACCCTAATATGGATTGGCCGGCCTTTAGTGAGCAATTTGTGACGAAACTTGGTTTGAGTTATAACGCGTATACGGCGCAAATTGAACAACATGATTATATTGCACAACTCTTTAATCAATTAGCTCTGTTTAATACGGTGTTGGTTGATTTCAATCGTGATATTTGGGGCTATATTTCGTTAGGTTATTTCAAGCAAAAAACCATAGCAGGTGAAATTGGCTCGTCCACAATGCCACACAAGGTTAACCCAATTGATTTTGAAAATGCAGAAGGCAATTGCTTGTTCGCGAATGCTATTTTGCAGTTTCTTGCCAGTGAATTACCCACATCACGCTGGCAGCGCGATTTGGTAGACTCTACCTTAATGCGCAACATGGGCGTGGGTATCGCGCACAGTGATATTGCCTATCAATCGTGCTTACGTGGAGTGAGTAAATTAGAAATCAACCCAGAGCGCTTACAGGCCGACTTGGATAATAATTGGGAAGTGTTAGCCGAAGCTATTCAAACCATTATGCGTCGCTATGATGTGGCAGAGCCTTATGAAAAACTAAAAGCGTTGACCCGTGGCAAAAAGGTTAATTCACAAGTGATGCGTGAATTTGTGCAAACCTTAGAAATTCCTGCTGAGGCTAAAGCCCAATTGTTGGAATTAACACCGGAAAATTATATTGGCTTGGCAGCGAGCTTGGCTGAAGCGGTTTAGATCACTGTCGGTGACAATGAGATTGACATGTGTTTCTCACCCGCGTCGTTGCGCTCTTCGCAACGACGTGCTTTTTAAGAACTTGCCGCGTGCTTTAGCGAATCGTTCCCCTGGGCCGTCGTTGCGAGGAGCGTAGCGACGCGGCAATCTCCTGCAGGTAATTGTATTCTTAATATAGAACGCGACAGCGGCAGGAGATTGCCCCGTCGCTATGCTCTTCGCAACGACGTGGTTTTTTAAGAGATTGACCCATCGCTGTGCTCCTCGCAACGATGGGGTTTTTTAAGAGATTGCCTCGTCGCTGTGCTCCTCACAACGACGGTGTTTATATTAGTTCACCGGCTTTGAACAATCTTTTGCTTCAAACACAATGTTAAGCCATCACTTATTGGCAGCATGGAAAGCTTGATGCGTGGATCGGCATAGAGTTTTTTATTTAACGCGCGTATTAACTGAGTCGAGTTTTTTTGGTCAGCCGCGTCAATTACTTTTCCATACCACAGAGTGTTTTCAAGCATCACCACACCGCCAACACGCACTAGCTGCAAAGCAAGTTCATAATAATTGTCGTAATTGGGTTTGTCGGCATCTATATAGATAAGGTCGAAGCTGTTCGCATGGGTTGTTAATAAATCTTGCATGTAAGGTAAGGCCTGGCCCACATGCAACTCTATAGCATGTGCCACACCGGTGGTTTGCCAGTTTTCTTGTGCCATCTTCGCGAAGCGTTCATTTTTATCTACGGCAAATATTTTTCCTCCAGGTGTTAAGCCTTGCACCATAGCTAATGAGCTGAGCCCGGTAAACACACCCACGTCGAGTATTTTTTTTGCCTGGGTTAATTCTACAAACCAAGTTAAATAATTCAGCAGCTCGGCGGAAGACTGCATTTTTGTTTTGAAGTTACCGTTGGTTAAATCATTAACGCTTTCTATCGCATTATTTTTCCGCACAGAATGGTGTACCATGTATTCATAAAGTTCATCGTTTAAATACGTTGGCTTAGGATCCATGGCCGGCCTCAATATCTAAACGTTTGCCATTATTAATATATTCTAATCGCATGCAAACATCACGCACGTTAAGCAGCAAGCTGCCCACGGCAACATGTTTAACGAAGAGAGAGTTTGCACCTTGGCTTTGCATTTTTCTTATTTCATCAACTAAGGCGACATAGCCCTTAATTATAAAGGTAGAGTCATCTGCTTCTAGTAGGGCCAGGAAATTGTTGATGGCGGTCATCACCATCGGTAGGTTAGGTGTTTGCTTTTTGAGCACGGGCAGCAAGCTCTCTATGGCTAATAAATTATTGTATAAGCTTTGAAAGCCATAGCAGTTCGCGCTAGAAACATATCGCTGTAAAAAGCTGATTTCTGGCTCATTATGCAAATTGCTAATTAATTGTTCCAAGCTGACAATCTTCTTATAAATACTGCAAAGCTGTGAATGATTAGGTGGCTGTGATGACGTATTGTTTAAATATTGCAGTTGGTGAATTAACCTGGCTTTAACTGCAATTTGCAAATCATGCGCTATTTGCTTGGCCTTTGTCACGCTACTTTCCGGCCAGCAGACATAAGCCGCAACAATAACGATAGTGGCCGCAAGCAAGGTGTCAAAAAAGCGAGCTAAGACGAATGTCCAAGCTAGCTGTACGTTGCCGCGCACCATAAAATAAGACAATAACAAAACTACCAGGGCACCTGAGGCTACCATGGCATGCGAGTAGTGACTTTTAGAAAGATACAAAGCAAAAAACAAACAAACAAAAATCAGACTAAAATATAAAGCGGTATTGAAAGGCATGATGGCTACGAACATTAGCCCCAGCAAAACGCCGATGAGTGTTCCAGCAACCCGACCAATGGCTTTTTGCATGGTGGCGCCTGTTGTTGTGGGCAACAATAACGCGGTCGTTAACACAATCCAATAATTATATTTTTCATTAATAAAATGATAAGCCAGCAAGGCTAAGCATAAGGCCACTAAGGCACGTAACGGTTGGCGTAAATTGTTAGGAATCTGCATTAGAGTTTCCTTGAGATACCTGCAAAAAAATCTGCCATTGTTGGTGTAGGCGTTCTAACTGCCAAAAGACTTGGCGCCAATGTTGATAGTCTATTATAACTTGAGGAAATGATGATTCTAATTGTTTTACTCCCCCTTCAAACACTCGAGTCAAATTTTCATAATCTATCTGTAGGGCGCTTATAAATTCATCGCCCGAAAGTGTTTGGTTGGACATTAATTCACACAGTTTATTCGCATAACACTGCAAGGCTGTAAAAGGTCCATGAAAACAAGCTCTGCGAGATAGGCCAACTAGGGCTGCATCAATAGCAATGCAGGTGTAAACCAACTGTGAAAACTGATTGATAACCGCTTGTTTATCTGCCGGTAATTTTGTGTGAATATCATCTAAACTTACCATGTGCTCTAACATGTAACCTTTTAGGCGTTGCCGGTAAGGATTTGCACGATAACCTAAGCTAGCATCAAGCAAGGTGCTGTTGAGATAACGTTGTAATCGTTTCGTGCCTTTGTTGAGGTTGATTTTAAATTTTACGTGGTATGTATCGGGCCAAACTAAAACGTTTACAAAAATAGTTAGCGCCACCGCAATGAGCATATAAAGGTATATTATGCCTAAGTCTTGTAGTTGCGGCATTAGCCGTAAGCTTAGCACGGCAAAAATCAATGCGCCCAAACCCAGACGCGCTTGAGCAGCGCCATATTTAACAACGTAGGTGCCTAAAAAACCACATAATAAAAAAATAAGGACTTGGCCTGCAAACCATTGACCCGCTAAGGCCATTAAAAAAACAACTAGCATCGTTAACAGGCAAACATAAACCACGTTTAGACAACGCTGCCAAATTCCGTGCTCTAAATCGATCATAATGTTAAATATAAAGATGCTGAATATCAGCCAGGTAGCCAAATGGCTAGAATGAAATTCGGCTATAGCCACACCTAGGGCCATGGCGAGCAGGCAGCGTAAGGTGAATTTAAATTGTGCGCCGGTTGGATCCCCAGGGTAAATATAGCGTATGTAATAGAAGTACAAAAAATTCATGGCTTGGATTCCTGGTGAAAATGTATGCAGTCATCATCACTCGTTGTGATGCCATTATAATAAGGTGGCGCAGCAAGGAGCGTTTCACCATCACAGATTAGCGGCAGGTAATCACGTTGCCAAGGAGGCACTTGCCATGCTTGTAATAATTTTTTTAAACTTTGACTGTGGTCGCATCCCACCAGCTTGAAGCGTTGCCCCCCAAGCCTAAACTTTACTTGCAAAGTGGTGGGCAAAGTTTTTGCGGCAATGCCCTGCTCTGCCACAATAGCTTTTAAATTAGCTTGCTGCTGTTTCCAATTCCACTCAAAGGCCTTAGGCGCGGTGGGTAAGCTTTCGCTTAGCAAATATAAGCGTTGATTAAAACGGCGTATTTGATTGTTGCCCCAGCTTATTTGTGGTTGCGCATCATGGGCGGCAGGAATTAATTCGCTAAAAATTCGTTGTAATGTTGGCCCACTTGGTAGAGAAACTTGCTGTGAGGTTAACCAATACCGTAGAACATTTTTCTGCCGAGCTAAATCTAGGGCAGATAAATTTTCAATCGATAAACTTTGATCTAACTGCAAGCAATTGTTGATATCAATTTTTGCCAAGGCTTCTGCTAATATTGCAGCTTCTGCACAATAGCCGCTTATTTGCTGAATACTCTTATGCAGGCTCGGCCAACGATTCTGTAAAACGGGCATGACGTTATGGCGTAAATAATTACGGTTAAAATTCGTATCTTGATTTGACTCGTCTTCTACCCAAGTTAAGTTGTGGGTTAAGGCGTAAGCTTGTAATTGTGCTTGAGTAAAATCGAGTAACGGCCGCTGTAATACACCCTCACCTAAAGCGCGTTCGCGTGGCATGCAGGCTAAACCTTTAATGCCAGCACCGCGCGTAGCTTGTAATAAAAAAGTTTCACTTTGGTCGTCGGCATGATGCGCGGTAACGAGCTTGTCACCTGTTATGAGTAATTGCTTAAAAAGAGTGTAACGCGCGTCACGGGCCAGCGCCTCAAGGCTTTCGCCTGGCTGCCGGGTTATAGTGACGGCTTCAACATGATAAGGAACGGTTAATTTTTCGCAAATTTGCTGACAATGCTGCTGCCAATCGGCGGCATGAGGGCTGAGATTATGATTGATGTGTACGGCGTTTAAGCTTGTGTCTTTAGGTAAAGGCAGGTTGCCCGTGGCATACATGTGCAATAAACAATGTGAATCTAGGCCGCCACTAAAGGCAACCCAGAGTTTATTCATGCAGGCCATAGTGCATTAAACGCTGATAACGTTTTTCTAGTAAGGCATCGGTGGATAATGTATCGATTTCTTGTAAGTTACGCACAATTGCTTGCTTCAAATTCGCCATAATTACGCTGGGATCACGATGTGCGCCGCCGCAAGGTTCTTCCACAATTTCGTCAATTAAGCTTAGTTTTAAGGCATCTTTAGAAGTACATTTTAAACTTTCGGCTGCTTCAGGCGCTTTTTCGGCTGTGCGATATAAAATAGAGGCACAGCCCTCAGGTGTAATGACTGAATACATGCTGTATTGCAGCATCAACACTCGGTCACCAATACCAATGGCTAATGCACCGCCAGAGCCACCCTCGCCTATTACGACACAAATAATGGGCGTTTTAAGTTTTGACATTTCAAATAAATTGCGCGCAATGGCTTCACTTTGCCCACGTTCTTCAGCATCAATTCCAGGATAAGCACCTTGAGTGTCAATAAAGGTAATGATGGGGATTTGAAAACGTTCGGCGAGCTTCATCAGCCGTAAAGCTTTGCGGTAGCCTTCTGGACGAGGGAGGCCAAAATTGTGGCGTATTTTTTCTTTGGTGGTGCGGCCTTTTTCTTGACCAATTACCATCACCGGCACGCCATCTAAGCGCGCCAAACCTGCCATGATCGCTAAATCATCGGCAAACATACGTTCGCCATGTAACTCATCAAATTCAGTAAACATATGCTCAATATAATCACTGGTGTGAGGCCGTAAGGGGTGGCGAGACATTTGCACCACTTGCCAAGGGGTCAGTTTGCCAAAGATATTTTTGATAAGTTGCGTCTGCTTCGTCTGTAAGCGCTCTATTTCATCAGCGATATTAAGATCGGCATCATTGCCAAGATGACGCAATTCTTCAATTTTGGCATCAAGCTCAGCAATGGGCTGTTCATAGTCTAAAAAATTCATTTCCATGGCCAAATTCTACCTTAGATTAAAGGTCTTGTCAGTAGGTGGTTTGCTTTTAGAAAGCGCCCACGAACGCCCTCCTTAAAATCTGTCGCGAGGATATCTTTAACGACAGATTAATCTTTTCAATCAAGTCCATTAATAATGCTAATTAGCCAGGTAAGATAAAGTTGGCTATAGTCACCCCTTACCAACAATAACCAAGAGGTCTACTATGAATATCAAGAAAACACTTTGCACGTTAACTTTGGCAGCTAGCTGCTTAACCGGTGCTTATGCCGCGCAGATTAGCGTGCCCATCAGCACAGTTTCCAAAGGCGAGGTGGCTAAAAATATTGGTCATATCACCTTTAAAGATAGCCAATATGGCTTGTTAGTCATGCCTGAGCTTTCTGGTCTAACACCAGGCTTACACGGCCTGCATATTCATGTTAAGCCTAGCTGTGCTGACAATGGCAAAGCGGCAGGCTCTCATTTAGACCCTAGCAACAGCGGCCAGCATTTAGGCCCTTATAGCTCAAAAGGACATTTAGGCGATTTACCGGTGCTGTATGCACTAAACAATGGTAAAGCCGATGTAACAACATTGGCACCACGTTTAACCGTGAAAGACATTGAAGGTCATTCAATCATGGTTCATGCGGGTGGTGATAATTATTCTGACATACCGGCCAAACTTGGCGGTGGCGGCGCACGCTTAGCCTGTGGTGTTATTAAATAATAGAGACAAAAAAAGCCACGTTACTGTTGTAAAATCAGTAATGTGGCTTTTTTATTGAGTGAAGTCTAAAAGTTTAGGGCGCTTCGTCAGCTGCATCACGCTTTTTAGGAATAAAATCAGCACGCTGCAAGCCAAAAGCTACGGCCAATGCACCAGCCACGTAGATTGATGAATAGGTACCAACAATAATTCCAATTAGTAATGCCAGTGAAAAGGCAAACAATACCGGCCCACCGTAAATTAATAAAGCCAATACCGCTAACAACGTTAGCCCAGAAGTCATAATAGTCCGTGAGAGCGTTTGGTTAATGGATAAGTTCATAATGTATAAAGATGAACCTTTACGCACTTTTCGAAAATTTTCTCGTACACGGTCAAAAACAACAATCGTATCATTGAGTGAATAACCAATAACGGTTAATAGCGCCGCTAATGAAATCAAGTCAAACTGAATATGGAACAATGAAAACATGCCTAAAATTAAGATAGGATCATGAATCAGCGCCAACACAGAGCTCACTCCAAAACGCCACTCAAAACGAAAAGCAATATAAACTAAGGTGGCAAATAAAGACATAAATAAGGCTAAAGCCCCTTTAGTAAACAATTCTTTACCCACTTCCGAGCCAATAATGTCTGTGGATTGTAATTGCGCACCCGGCAAAGCATTCATAACTTTTTCTTGCAAACTTTCTTGTGCGGCTTGAGCGGCCTTACCGTCAGCTTTAATAGGAGGCAAGGTAATCATAACGTCATCAATGGAACCGTAGGTTTTGACTGCGCTTTCAGCAAATCCCGCTTTTTCTAACGCATCACGTATTTGAGGCACATTTGCAGCCTGCTGATATTGCACTTCAACTTGTACACCACCGGTGAAATCTAAGCCTAAATCTAAGCCCTTTATTGAAAGACATATAATAGAGCCTAAAATCAGCACCGCCGATATACCGGCTGAAACCCAGCGGGCGCGCATAAAATCGATGTTGGTGGTTTTCTTAAAAAATTCCATGCTATTACATTCCTATCGATAAGTGTTTTACAGGGCGGCCACCATAGACTAGATTCACAATAGCTCGGGTGCCCATAATGGCAGTAATCATTGACGTCAATAAGCCAACAATAAGTGTAACGGCGAAGCCTTGTACTGGTCCGGTACCAAAGCCAAATAACACCACGGCAACAATTAGCGTGGTAACGTTGGCATCAACAATGGTCGCAAACGCACGTTCGTAACCTGAATGAATAGCAGCTTGTATGGTGCTGCCATTGCGTATTTCTTCACGAATTCGCTCAAAAATAAGTACGTTGGCATCAACCGCCATACCCATGGTGAGTACAATACCAGCAATACCGGGCAGCGTTAAGGTAACCCCCAGCAACGACATGACGGCCACAATAAACACCACATTGAAAAACAACGCCATGTTGGCAATCAAGCCTAAGCCATGATAATAAATCCACATGAAGGCTATAATTAATACCAAGCCTGCCAGTACTGAAATAAGACCACGTTCAACATTGGCTTTACCCAAGCTTGGGCCAACATTTTTTTCTTGAATCGGATACATATTCGCAGGCAAGGCACCGGCTTTTAGTTGAATAGCCAAATTCTTAGCCAACTGCATGCTCTGCATATTGGTGATTTGAAAGTTATTGCCTAGTGCGCTATTAATGGTTGGCGCCGTTAGTACATATTCAACTTTCTTTGCGAAGTTAACGGTTTTTCCATTGATGATACGGGGCACATTTTTAGTTTCAACATACACAATACCCAAATTTTGCCCAATGTTGTTGGCAGTAATTGTGCTAAAACTAGCCACCTGTGGGCCAGACAAGCGTAAATTAACTGAAGGCTGACCGCTTTCATCCAGGCTGGATGCGGCATAACTAATAGCGTTACCTGATAACACCACTTGGTTTCTCAGTAACACCGGGCTGCCATCTTTATAGTGATACAAGCGTGAGCCCAAAGGCACCATGCCATTAACAGCACTTTGCAGATCACTTTGCTTATCAACCAAATGGAATTGTAAGGTTGCGGTGCCGCCGAGCATTTGCTTGGCTAGCGCCATATCTTGCACACCAGGCAGCTCAACCACTATGCGGTCTAAGCCCTGACGGCTAATAATCGGTTCGGCCACGCCTAAAGCATCAATACGATTACGCAAAACCGTCATGGTTTGTGTCATCGTATAAGTGCGGACTTGACTGAGTGCCGCTTGGGTTAGTGCCACACGTAAATAGTATTGGTCACCTTCGGTCACTTCGGTGGTGACATAGTCGGCATAATTCGTTTGCAACAAGGTTTCTGCTTTAATACGTGTGTTGTTATCACGAAAACGTATTAACACCCCGCCTTGTTGAGCTGGGCGAATACCCGCGTAGCGAATATCGACTTTACGCAGTGCCGTGGCAAATGTGCGCATATCGCTTTTTTCACGTTTTTGAATTACGGAGTTCACATCCACTTGTAATAAAAAGTGCATCCCGCCGCGCAAATCCAAACCTAACTTCATAGGTTGTGCGCCGAGGTCTTGCAACCATTTGGGTGTAACCCCTAATAGATTTTGCGCTACCACGTAATTGCTACCTAATGCAGCTTGCAATAACGCTTTAGCTTTCATTTGCTCAGTTATCGAGTGCAAGCGAACTATTAAACCGTTATTGTCCTCTTTGGCTATTGATTTAGCATGAATATCATTATTATTTAAAGTGCTGCTCAGTAGCGACATGGTGCCAGTATTAATAACTGCGCCATCAGAACCTGAGATTTGCAAAACAGGATCTTCACCAAAGAAGTTTGGCATAGCATACAAAATGCCAAATAATAACAATGCCATTAATAGGATATATTTCCAAAGAGGATAACGATTCATTCTAGTCCTTTACTTTACGTAACTGCCCAGCCTGTAGCGAGGGGATGCTCATCTTTGGTCAATCTGACTCAAGATGGACATCCGCCAAGATTCTTGGGGTGGGCTAAGTCGTTACTATTTTACTTCAGCAGAATCCACAGACCCTTGTGGCAAGGTGCCCGTTACCGCGCTTTTTTGTAACTTAATAACAACATCCGCTGCAATTTGTAAGCTAACGATATTTTGGTCCATATCTTTAATGGTGCCAATGATACCCGCAGTAGTCGTCACTTCGTCACCGACTTTGATAGCGGCTATTAATTCACGTTGTGCTTTAGCACGTTTGCTTTGTGGGCGAATCAATAAGAAATAAAAGATAGCAAAAAATACTACCAACATAATGATTGTGCTCATCATGCTACCTTGTTGATGTGGTGCTGCCGTAGTGGCGCCGCCAGCGGCATAAGCGGTTGGGATAAAGAATGATAATAAATTCATGGGGCTTGTTCCTTTTGTGTGCGATGTGTAAGTTGAGACGCTGTATTATAACAGAGTCTTTAAGAAAGAAAATGGTGAATTACAGGCTAATGGCCTGTCAAAGCTAGTATGCGAGCTCACGAGAAAACTTTTCCAACTCTCCGGCTTCAATTGCAGCGCGTATGCCTTGCATTAAGGTTTGATAATAGGTCAAATTATGTACCGTGTTTAAATGGCAGCCTAGCGTTTCGCGACATTTATCTAAGTGGTATAAATACGCTCGCGAAAAGTTTTTGCAGGTGTAGCAGGCACAGTTTGGATCGAGGGGTTTCGTGTCGCGCTTGTATTGACTGTTGCGAATGCGCACCACGCCCTCTGAGGTAAATAAATGCCCATTGCGAGCGTTACGAGTTGGCATGACGCAGTCAAACATATCTACGCCACGCATAACGCCATCGACTAAATCACGCGGGGTGCCAACGCCCATTAAATAGCGTGGTTTGTCTGCGGGCATGATGGGGGCTAGAAATTCTAACACCTGGTGCATTTCATCTTTAGGCTCGCCTACGGCTAAGCCGCCAATGGCGTAGCCAGGAAAATCTAACTCGACTAAGGCCTCGAGTGAAGCTTGGCGTAAGTCGTTATACACGCCACCTTGCACAATACCAAATAGCGCGTTGGGGTTACCCTCGTGGGCGTCTTTGCAACGCTTTGCCCAGCGCATAGACAGCTCCATTGATTCTTGGGCTTGTTTTTGCGTGGCGGGATACGGCGTGCATTCATCAAAGGCCATCACAATATCGGAACCTAGCTCACGCTGTACTTGCATGGAGCTTTCGGGTGTCATGAAAATTTTATCACCGTTAACGGGCGATTTGAACATTACGCCCTCTTCGGTTATTTTACGCATGGCACCTAAGCTAAAAACTTGGAAGCCACCGGAGTCAGTTAAAATAGGACCGGGCCAATTCATGAAGTCATGTAAGTCACCATGATCCATAATAACTTCTGTGCCGGGGCGCAACATGAGATGGAAAGTATTGCCTAATAATATGTGCGCGCCGGTGGCGACCACATCATCAGGTGTCATGGCTTTTACCGTGCCGTAGGTGCCTACGGGCATAAATGCCGGTGTTTCGACTACGCCGCGTGCAAAAACAAGCCTACCGCGTCTTGCTAGGCCATCTGTTTTATCTAATTCAAATTTCATCATTTATTTGTTCCATCATGGGGGGCTATAAACATGGCATCACCGTAACTGAAGAAGCGATATTGGCCATCAATTGCCGCTTGATAAGCTTGCTTTATTTCATCTATGCCTGCAAAAGCAGATATTAGCATGATTAATGTGGATTCAGGCAGGTGGAAGTTTGTGAGCATGGCATCAACGCATTTAAAGTCGTATCCCGGGTAAATAAAAATACGTGTATCACCTTGATAAGGTTTTATTTCGCCATCACTGGCTGCTGTTTCCAAGCAGCGCACACTGGTGGTGCCAATGGCGATGACGCGTTTGCCCCGCTGCTGGGTGGCTTTTACTTTCGCACAGACGTCTTCTGTAACGTTAATATATTCCGCATGCATATCATGTTGGCTAATATCATCCACTCGTACGGGTTGAAACGTGCCGGCACCAACATGCAAGGTAACAAAGGCGAATTCAACGCCTTTTGCTTGTAAGGCGTCAAGCATGGCTTCGTCAAAGTGCAAGCCCGCGGTGGGCGCGGCCACCGCTCCTTTGTGTTTGGCATAAACCGTTTGATAGCGCTCTTGATCGGGCTGCTCATCGGCACGCTCAATATAAGGGGGTAAAGGCATATGACCGTGCTTATCTAATAGGTCTAAAAAATCACCTTCGCTGAGATTGCGTAATTCAAATAATGTCTTCTGTCGCCCTACGACTTCCACTTGTAAGCCGCCTTCTAAATCTAATACGGCACCCGCTTTCGGCGCTTTACTTGCGCGGATATGTGCTAAGCAGCGTTGATTATCAAGTAAGCGTTCTACTAGTATTTCAACCTTCCCACCGGAAGATTTTTGGCCAAAAATGCGGGCTGGAATAACCTTGGTATTGTTAAACACCAATAAATCGCCGGGGTTGATTAGCTTAATGAAGTCGGTGAATTGTTGATGTTCAATCCCTGTATCGGTTAGCAACAGCAAGCGACTGTCATGCCGCTCTACAGTGGGATACTGGGCAATAAGGTTCGAGGGGAGCTCAAAATGGAATGTAGATTTTTTCATGTGCGGATTATAGTCGAGATGGCTGCTTTATGGCAACATAATTTGGCTGGCTCTCTTTAAAAAAAGGATGCACTAGTATTTTCTATGAGTGCAGCAAAAGAATAATCAGCGTATAATATTGCTATTAGTCACACCGAATCATTTTAGGGATTATTGCATGCCAGAAAACATCTTATCAACTTCAGACTCAGCGGCTTCGCAACTTGATAGCCTGAAAGCGATTAATGAACAGCAATCCAAAGAGCTCGAAGAGTTAAAGTTAGGCTTGACGCATTTTTCAGAACTGTTTCACCATGCGCCTGTGCCAATTTTAGAGTTTAATTTTTCAGTGAGTCTGGAGAAAATACGGTCGGCAATTGGTGACACTTCACTAAGCGACTATCTTGATAAGCAGCCCGAAACAATTAAAGAAATCGGCGAGCAATGCAGTATACGAGAAGCGAATAGTCGTGCTTTGAAATTTTTTAAAGCGAAAGACTTAATAAATATTCGGAAATTGTTTAAGCAACAAATTTACCACATGGTCACCTCAAACGAACATCTTTTTTTTAAAAGCTTACTCGCTAAAAAGAAAAGTTTTCAATATGAAGACATGATGTACGACTGTGCAAAAACACCCCATCAGGTTGTCGTGCGCATTTCTACCCAAACAGATAATTACTCTAGCACGTTTGTTTCTTTTGAAGATATCTCAGAAATCAAACAAGTTCAATCTGAGCTTGAAGGCAGCGTTAGAGCCCGCACCTATGAATTAGAAAAAGCGAATAAAGAATTGCGCAATGAAATTCATTCGCGTGAACAAATTGCGCGCGACTTACGTCAAAGTGAAGCGCGTTACCGCCAATTAAATGCTATCTATCCGGTGGGTATTTTTCACACCGATAAAGAAGGTCGTAATACTTATATAAACTCTAAAGCTTGTGAGATTCAAGGCGTCAAAGTTAACGAAGCGCGTAACTATGGTTGGAGTAAAAATATTCACCCTGATGATAAAGATCGCGTTTTGAGTACTTGGAAAAATGGGGTTAAGTATGGCATTCCCATCAATATTGATTATCGGTTTGTGCATGATGGTAAAGTTATATGGGTTAACGGCCAAACGGTTCCCGAATATGATGAGCGCGGCGGCGTGGCCGGTTATGTTGGTATTTTGGCCGATATTACCAAGCAACGCGAAGCGGAAGAGCAAATCAAGCAAAACCAAATTGAAATTGCACACTTTTCACGTTTAAACTCTATGGGTGAAGTGGCTTCGGGCATTGCCCATGAATTAAACCAACCGCTCACGGCAATTATGAACTATGCTAGCGGCATTAAGCGCCGTTTAAGTGAGTATCAAGACAAACTTCCAAAGGGTGTGCTTGAGGCTATAGACAGAACCATTGCCCAAGCCTCGCGCGCGGGTGAGGTGATTCATCATTTAAAAGATTTTTTACGCAAAGGCGCCTTAAGTAAAAGCAAAACGGATATTAATGCTGCCGTTAGTGATGTGCTAACTTTCATTAACCGGCCTATTGATAATGCTAATATTAACATTAAGCTCAAGCTCGATAAAAAGCTGCCTATTGTCTATGCTGGTAAAATTCATATAGAACAAGTCATCATCAACATGATCAATAATGGGATTGATGCGATTGAAGTAGCTAACCGTGAAAAGCGCAACATTACTATTAGCACTGGCGTGGTTGATACTGATTACATTCGTATCTCTATTGAAGATACAGGGCCGGGTATCGCAGATGAGTTGATTGATAATATTTTCAACCCGTTCGTGACCACTAAAGAAGAAGGCATGGGGATTGGCCTGTCGTTGTGCTATAACATTGTAGACAAACATGGCGGAAAAATCACTGTTTCATCTCAAATGGGCAAAGGGACTATTTTTCATATTATGCTCCCGATTAAGTAACGAAGCTTACGTTGCGCAAACGGATAAAACTCAATCAGTGGATGTGATGAAATCTAGAATCAAGATTTTCCCGGCTTGCTTTTCCCATTGACGTTGGTAATTGAACTTAATATGGATTTGGGTGGGTACCTTCAAGGCTAAATCAGATACTTTAAAAGTCCATTCCTCAACGCCACTGGCGCCATTAAGCTTTTGTGTCGGCGATTTATAGGCATGATGGATGGGTTGAATTAATTCAATCGGGTAACCTGCTTGTAAAAACCAGTTAAAACCTGTGCTGGGATTCGCTGCAAGTTGTACTGTGAAAGTAGCATGGTTTTGATTAATCACTATAGGCTTGTTTAAATCCGTAATAATAAAGGGTTTGGCCAAAACCGCATTGCAGCTAACCAAAAACAAGATGACCAAAGGCCAAAAGTTAGTGCGCCTTAACATGCTTAACACCCGGGTCTTTAATTTGTGCATACACAATTTGTGCCGTTGATACCAACAGGGGCTCACCTTTATAATCCGGGGACCGCTGCACATAAGCCTCTAAGCCCACAGTGAATGAAGTGTTACCTTGTTTTAGGACTTCGCCATAGACGCTTAATTCATCAAATGGAAAGATGGGATGCTTGAAGGTCATATCTTTAACGGCAACCGTGGCAAACATTGAATCCACCACAGCGGCGCCAATTAACATGCCCGCTAAATCTAATTGCGACATTAACCAGCCGCCAAAAATATCACCGCGCGAATTTGCTTCATTTGGGCGTGGCGTTAAGCGCAGTACTGGATTTTTTTTATCGATGTCCATCATTACCCTCTAACTAAGAAATTTGGCTCCAACCCGCGTCTGGGGTAAAGCGTGGACCATAATCATTTGCAAACTTGGTAAGCTCGGCAGTTACATTATCGATACCACAGTGCTTAGCATAATTTATTGGCCCACCTGTAAAGGGCGCAAAGCCTGTGCCAAAGATCATGCCGCCATCGAGTAAGTCTAAATCGCTAATAACGCCTTCACGGTAGCATGCCATTGATTCGTTAAGCATTCTATTAACCAAACGCTGTTGAATAATATTGGCTTTTAGTGGTGATGAGCCGCCACTGTCTTTACTAGGCTTGCCATCTTTGCCGTACTTATAAAAGCCTTTGCCTGACTTGCGCCCTAGCGTGCTGGCATCGACCATTTTCTGTAATTGCTCAGGGACCGTGCCACCAAAATGCTGGCTTAAATTTTTAGCCACCGATAAGCAAATATCTAAACCAACGGTATCGGCTAATTCAATCGGCCCCATCGGCATGCCAAACTTAGTGGCTGCTTTATCAATGGCGACGGCTGGCACACCTTCTTGTAGCAACAACATCGCTTCCATCATATACGGCATCAACACACGATTAACCAAAAATCCTGGTGAGCTTTTAACTTCAATCGGTTGACGACCGATTTTAACAACAAAGGTTAGCGCCTTATCAACAATTGTCTGAGCGGTTTTTTCTGCGCGTACCATTTCAACCAGTGGCATCATTGCTACAGGATTAAAAAAGTGAATGCCCACTAGACGTGATGGGGTTTGCATTTGCGTGCTAATATCTTCTAGCGGAATGCTCGAGGTGTTACTGGCTAAAATTGCGTCTGGTTTGGCTTGTGTTTCTAGGCGCTTAAATAAGGCCTGCTTGGCTTCTAAGTTTTCATAAATCGCTTCGATAATAATGTCGGCGCTTTCAGCACCTTTGCCGTCAACATCGGGGATTAAGCGGTCCATTGCTGGGGTGATTTTTAATTTAGTCTTTAACTTTTTCTTAAATAGCTTTGCAGCGCGGCCGATAGCAGGGGCAATAAATTTGGCTTCGCGGTCTTCTAAGGTCACTTTAAAGCCACGCAATGCACACCAAGCGGCAATGTCGCCACCCATAATGCCGGCGCCAATCACATGAATATGTTTAGGGTTAAAGTCTTTGTCTTTACCTAATGCTTTCATTTTATTCGTTAGCTCATACACCTTAGCTAAATTTTTACGTGTATCAGTCGCAAATAATTCACCAATAGAATTCGCTTCGGTAATCATTGCTTCATCTTGATGTGCTACACCTTGGCGTTCCCAGTTATCAATAACGGCAAACGGTGCAGGGTAGTGTTTTTTATTGGCTTTTTTGGCAACCTTGTTGCGTAAAACACCTGACAATATTTTGCGGGCTAGAAAGCTGTTGGTGAAATTTTGCAATCCTGTGGCCTTGTGCACGGCAGGCTGTTTGATAATGTAATCTTTTGCTGCTTGCAAAATATGTCGTTCAGGCACTGCCGCATCTATAATGCCCATTTTTTTAGCCGCGCGCGTGGTAACGCTGCGACCGGATAAAATTAAGTCCATCGCCATTGGCGCGCCAATTAAGCGGGGTAAACGCACTGTTCCGCCCCAACCGGGGTGAATGCCTAATTTAATTTCAGGTAATCCAATGCGTGTGCTGTCACTTGCCTCTGCAATTCTATAACGACAGGCTAAGGCTAATTCGGTGCCGCCACCCATGCAAAAACCTTCAATTAAGGCGACGCTGGGAATAGGCAGACGTTCAATTTTATCAAATAGTTTTTGTCCAAAACGAATGAAGGCAATGACATCATCAACCTCTTTAAACGCGGACATGAATTTCAAATCAGCGCCGGCAATAAAGCCTTTGCTTTTACCGGAACGAATAACAATACCCGCAACATCATCGCGGCCTGTTAATGAATCAATAATGGTATTTAACTCTTCTAAAACAGCTTGGTTAAAGGAGTTTACCGTCTCGCCCTCTTTATCAAAAATCAACCACATAATGTGGTCATTGTCTTGTTCTATGCGCCAATTTTTATATTGTTGATCATTCATTCTGCACTTACCTCACTGACATTTTCTAACAGCATCGCGCCACCTTGACCGCCGCCAATACAAATATTTGCGACGCCATATTTGGCGTTTTTGCGTTTTAATACTTTTAGCAATTGTAAAACAATTCTTGCACCACTTGCGCCAATGGGGTGGCCGGTAGCGATGGCGCCACCATCAACATTGATGCAGTCAGGTTCAATTTTACCCATTGCTTTTTCTAAGCCCAATTCTTTTTGACAAAACGCATCGCTTTCCATCGCCGCCAAGCAACCTAACACTTGTGCTGCAAAAGCTTCATTGGTTTCCCAGTAATCGATATCGGCTAAGGTTTTATTGTTGCGTGCTAATAAAGGCGCCGTTGCGTAAACAGGGCCTAATCCCATATAAGCGGGGTCACAAGCGGCCCAGTTACAGTCAACAATACGCCCTAATACAGGCAGGTTATGCTCACGCACCGCTTGCGCACTGGCAAGAATCAATAATGCCGAGCCGTCGGTGATCTGTGAACTGTTGGCCGCAGTGACTTTGCCAAACTTACGGTCAAACATCGGTTTTAGGGTCGCTAATTTTTCAACATTACTGTCTGTGCGCATGCCCGTGTCTTGCAAGTACACTTTGCCTTTCGCATCAAACAACGCTTCAACTTCAGACATGTTTTTATTTTCATAGGCTGTTGCTAAACGGATATGGCTTTGCACCGCAAACTCATCCATTTGTTGACGACTAATATCAAACTTGTGCGCTACATTTTCTGCCGTTTGGCCCATATTTAAGCCAACCACCGGATCGGTTAAGCCGCAGATCAACGCAATAACAGGTTTTAAAAAACGTAATTTAAATTGACTGGCTACTTTTAATTTGGCACCGATTGAGCGCGCTTTATAAAAGCCGGCTAGCCAATTAACCATTTGGTCGTTAAATAATAAAGGGGCGCGGCTCATAGCGTCGGTGCCGCCGGCTAGCACTAAATTATGACGACCTAGCATGATATCTTTGGCCGCACTATCTAAAGCTTGCATACCTGAAGCACAGTTGCGGTGTACCGTCCAACCCGGGACTTTATCACCACAGCCTAACCGTAGACCAATTAAGCGGCCAATGTTAGCCTCATCGGGGCTGGCCATAGCACAGCCAATGACTGTTTCTTCAATAGCATCGGCACCAAATGGTTGGCGTTTCAATAATTCACGGCCAGTATAAACGGCCAAATCAGAAGCTGAAAAGGGTCCGGGCTTGCCTTGGGCTTTTAAAAATACGCTCCGGCTGCCATCAACCACATAAACATCACGTGGTATCGCTGTATTAGTCATAAAAATCCTTTAATTTAAGGGTTAGTAAAATAATCTTTAGGAAAAGTATCCACTTCCATAGCATCACGAATTAACGCTTGTGCATGCAAGAGTTTGTCGGCCTCATTGGCATTAATAATGCCGACCTCTAGCGCTAATACAACTTGCTTTGTCATATCAGGGCAGAACGTCATGTTCTTATTTGAAATGGCTTGCTTGATACGCGCCTCTAAATCTTCCGTTTCATAAGCAGCCTTAAAAGCGGCTTCCATACGGCCTAGACAATCTGTTTCATCGTCAGGCACATAAATGTTCGCTGTTAAACGTGCGCGCAGCACGCTGGGCTGTTGCATCATCGTTTGTACAATTTGTGTTTCCAGCTTATCGCTTGGGCCATGATAAGGTTTGCCGAAAGGAAAGATTAAGCTGCGTAAAACACCGGCAACAAACTGATTAGGAAAGTTTAATAAAAACTTGTCAAAGGCCGTTTGCATTTTAAACAAGCCGGTTTCCAAGCACCATTTTACATACGGTAAATCTTCAGCGGGGCTAGCTTGATCGGCATAATATTTTAACACCGTGCTGCTTAAATAAAGATAGCTCAACACATCACCTAAGCGCGCCGATAATCGCTCTTTACGCTTGAGCTGACCGCCTAAAATTAACATGGCAAAATCACTGCACAAGGCTAATGCGGTACTCATGCGAGTGAGTTGCTTATAGTAATAACCTAATGGGCTATTATTAGGTGCTTTAACAAATTTAGCGCGGGTAAAACCAAAAGTGATTGCCCGCACAATATTGCTGCTGGTATAGCCTATGTGCGATAGCAGTTCTTTATCAAAAGCACGTAAGCCGCGACGCTTGTTGGTATCATTAGCTGCCTGCATTTCTTTTAATACGTAAGGGTGACAGCGAATGGCGCCTTGGCCAAAAATAATTAAATTACGCGTTAAAATATTTGCACCTTCCACCGTGATAGAAATAGGCAAGCCAACATAAGCTTGGCCAATATAATTACGTGGCCCAAACTGAACTGCACGTCCGGCATGAATATCCATCGCCGCATCGGTCATGGTGCGGGCTAACTCAGTCGCATGATATTTTTGAATAGCAGAAACAACCGAAGGTTTAAACTTCAAATCTACCGCACCGGCGGTCATGCGCCTAGAGGCTTCAAGAAAATAGGTATTACCCGCGATACAGGCCATGCCTGCTTGTACGCCTTCAAACTGGCCTAGGGGAATTTTAAATTGTTTGCGCAAATGCGCATAAATACCGGTGCCATAATAGGCTAAGCGTCCTGCGGCAGCGCCTAATGCGGGCAATGAAATAGCGCGACCAATGGACAAACATTCCATCAACATACGCCAGCCTTTGCCCACCATATCTTTACCGCCTACAACCCAGTCCAGCGGAATAAAAACATCTTCCCCTTCAGTTGGGCCGTTCATAAAGGCAAGCCCCATGGGAAAGTGACGATCACCGACTTTAACACCTGGGTGGCTGGTGGGTAATAAAGCTAAGGTGATGCCAATGTTTTCGTTTTCACCCAATAGGTGGTCGGGATCAGTAAGCTTAAAGGCCATGCCTAATACCGTAGCAACAGGCGCGAGGGTGATATAACGTTTAGACCACGATAAGCGAATGCCAACGACCTCTTTGCCTTCGTGCATGCCTTTGGTCACAACGCCGCTATCGCGCATCGCACCCGCATCTGAGCCTGCATCTAATGAGGTTAAAGCAAAACAAGGCACGTCTTCACCGCGTGCTAAGCGTGGTAAGTAATAATCTTTTTGCTCTTCAGTACCATAATGTGCCAACAATTCACCAGGCCCCAAAGAATTGGGCACCATAGCGGTTACAGCCGCGCTCATGCTACGTGAAGCAATTTTGGTCACAACGGTTGAGTGCGCATAAGCCGAAAAGCCTTTGCCGCCATAAGATTTGTCAATCACCAAGCCAAAGAAGCCCTGCTGCTTTAAATAGTCCCAGGCGGCCTTGCTTAAATCGCGATCTTCATTCATGATTTTCCAATCATCGAGTAAGCTACATAACGTTTCAGTTTCATTGTTAATAAAATCTTGTTCGTCTTGCGTTAAGCTTGGTTTAGGGATCGCATGTAATTTTGTCCAGTTAGGGCGTCCCGCGAATAAGTCCCCTTCCCACCATACGTCACCGGCTTCTAGCGCTTCGCGTTCAGTGTTGCTCATTGCCGGCAAGACTTTACGAAATCGCGATAAAAATGGCAGGGTGAAGGCCACCATGCGCAAAGGTTTTATCACTGCAAATATCGCTATAATCGCGTAAAGCGCCCAACATAAGATAAACAGCCAGGTCGGCATGCCGCCTAGTACTGTTTCGCCCAGCAGGACAATCCCGACTAACAACACCCATGCCAAAGGTGCTAAGCGTGAAAAAAGCGCGTACCAAACAACACACAATAATATAACGAGTTCAAGTAGCCACATAAAAATCCAATTATTAATTGTTAAATAAAACAAGGCCTTACTACGGGCGATTAATGCAGGTGCAAACAAGATAATAAGTGAGCTGCATGCAAATTACACGTAAAAGAGAGCATTCAATTTACGGAAAAAAGCCTGTAAAGTCAACCAAGATCACGGGATTATCACAAATCTATCCTAGTAATTTCCCCATAAAAGTTATATTATTCCTGGCGAATAAACTACAGGGTACAGCGGCATGTCTAATTCCATTCTCTCTGATAAGCGACGTAAATACATTCTCTTTCTGATGTTTTTTGGCGGTTTAGGTGGCCTCTTGTATGGTTACGATATTGGCGTTATCGCGGGTGCTCTATTATTCATGCATAAAGATATTTCCTTAACGCCAGCCGAAACCTCACTTGTTGTCGGTGCTGTATTAGGCGGTGGCGCTTTTGCTACCTTAATTACCGGCCCTATTGCCGATTATATTGGACGCAAAAAAAGCATCTTAGCTTCCAGCCTCATTTTTCTTGCTGGGGTATTGATACTGGTCAATGCGCATGATTTCTTCACTGTCTTACTAGGTCGAATTATTCAAGGTGCCGGCATTGGCATGGAAATTATCCTTATCCCACTTTATTTGGCAGAAACCACCCCACCTGAGATTCGCGGCAAAAGTGTCACCTTGTTTCAATTGTTTTTAACCATGGGTATTGTCCTTGCTTACGGCATTAACATTTTATTTGCCCCCAGCCAAAACTGGCGTGGTATGTTTTTGTGCGTGATGGTGCCAGGTATATTATTTTTTCTTGGTGCATTAATTATTAGTGAATCACCGCGCTGGCTGTTTTTAAAAAATCATTCGCAAGCCGCTTTGAAAGCCTTACTTCGCACGCGCAATGAGCATGATGCTAAAAAAGACTTACACAACATGCAGCTCATGGACGACAAAGGTAAAATTGCCCATAAAGAAAATAGCTCTGTCTGGCAAGCACGTTACATAAAGCCCTTATTAATCGCGCTGGCCATCGCCTGCCTGAACCAGCTCACCGGCATTAATTCGCTGCTACAATATGGCACGTTAATATTAAAACATTCTGGTATGAGCACTAACTTAGGCTCAATGCTAGGCAGCGTGGGCGTGGGTTTAATGAATATGATTGTTACCATTATCGCGGTAATGCTGATTGATAAAGTTGGCCGTAAGCCTTTGCTCATGTTAGGTAGCGGTTGTACAGTGTTAGCTTTATCGTTTTTGGGTTTAGTCGGCTATTTTGGGCACAATGGCCCAACAGAAGGCTATTTAATGTTGAGTGGCTTTATTTTCTATATTGTTTCTTATGCCATCGGACCTGGCGTGGTCGTTTGGTTAGCCATTTCAGAATTAATCCCCACCCGTATTCGTTCTAAAGGCATGGCCATTTGTTTGTTTGCCAACTCGGCCGTGTCGGCCGTGTTAGCGTCTGTGTTTTTGATTGTGGTTAAACACTTAGGCCTGGCCGGTGCTTTTGGCATTTGCGCTATGTTCACCTTCTTCTATTTTTTAATCGCGGCTTATGCGTTACCTGAAACTAAAAACAAATCATTAGAAGACATTGAAGATCATTTCACTGCAACAACGGGGCGCTAATTGATGGCAGAGAATATTTATATTGGAATTGATGGTGGCGGGACAAAATCACGTGCCTACATAGAAAACTCAGCGGGTAAAACCATTGGCTCTGCCGTGGGTGGGCCCTCCAACATTCGCTTATCCACCGATAAAGCTTGGAACTCAATCAACAATGCCATTAGTGCCGCGCTAGCCGATAGCAACATTGCATTGGAAGATAAAAACTTTCATTTTCATGCGGGCTTAGCCTTAGCAGGCGTGGAAGTTCCGGCCGATCGTGAGCGGTTTTTAGCGCGCCCACATCCGTTTAAGAGCATACGGCTCGAGTCAGATGCTTATGCTGCTTGCTTAGGTGCGCACAACAATAAAGATGGCGGTATCGTTATTATTGGTACTGGCGTAAATGGTTATCAAGTCCAGCATGGTGAAACGGTGCAAGTTAGCGGTTGGGGCTTTCCTCACGATGACATCGGAGGGGGCAGCTGGTTAGGGTTGCAATTGACCAGCTTAACGTTGCAGTGGCTCGATGGACGTATTGCACCCACTCCAATGTTAGAAGCCGTACACAAACATTTTAACGAAGATTTAATTGAATTGGTCACCTATGCTAACGCATCAAATTCAACGGGGTTTGCAAAATTAGCCCCATTTGTGATTCAACACATTAAGCAAGAAGATCCTTACGCACTACAATTAATTCGTCGCTCTGCCGCTGCCATCGACCAAGTTGGCGCCGCGATGGAAAAACGTGCCATTGACAAAACCGTGCAGCTTCCCATCAGTCTGTTTGGTGGCATAGCGCCTTTCGTGCGCCCATGGCTGGACGAAAAACTCCAAGCGCGTCTAATAGAGCGCACGCATGATGCCTCTGTTGGCGCGGTATTTATGATTCGTAATTTAATGGAAAATAAACTATGACCAGCATAATGCAACAAGAAGCATTGCAAGCCCCTGAAGTGGTTAATGAACAACTTTGTGAAAATATGGGCGTCATTAAAGAATTGGTTAAGTGCTTAAAAAATAAGCCCCCTAAATTTGTTTACACCATTGCGCGTGGCAGTTCCGATCATGCCGCCTATTTTGCCAATTATTTGTTTAGCACTCAAACCGGTTTAGTCACGGCTTCCCTACCCCCGTCAATTAACAGTTTGTATCATACTAAATTACACGTTGGCGATGCGCTAGCCATTGGTATTTCACAATCCGGTGTTAGCCCGGACATTTGCTCAGCCTTACAAGCCGCCAAAGAAGGTGGGGCAACCACCGTGGCGATTGTGAATAACGTCGATTCAGTGTTAGCCAATATTGCAGATTTTGTGATCCCGATGCATGCCGGCACAGAGCACGCCGTTGCGGCCAGCAAAACGTTTATTGCATCGCTGAGTGCTATAGCGCAATTAATTGCCAGTTACAGCGGCAATAAAGATTTATTACGCGCCTTGCCGCATCTGCCAGAAACATTAGAGCAAGCTAGCCAATGTGATTGGTCAGTAGCGCAAGAATTATTAAGCACACAAAGCTCGGCCTTTATGTTAGCGCGGGGTTATGGCTTTCCTGTTGCGCAAGAAGCGGCGCTAAAATTTAAAGAAACGGCCGATATTCATGCTGAAGCTTACAGCAGCGCCGAATTCCAACATGGGCCTATGGCGTTGGCAAAACCTACCTTACCGTTATTCTTTTTAGCTCAAGCCGATGCGACCCTGCCTGGCTTGGTGGCTTTTTGTCAACAGATGACAGAACTTAAGGCCAACACCCTGCTCGCTTGCGCCAAAGATAAATTAAACCAGCACAATGTCGCCAAATATATTTTACCGCTACCTAATAGTCTACACTCGGTGCTTGATCCTATAGCTTGCATACAAGCCTTTTATCCTATGATGGCGCAATTGGCGGTGCAACGTGGTTTTAATCCTGATCATCCTGAAAATTTGCGTAAAATCACTGAAACATATTAAGGATATTTAATGCCTACGATTATTGACGGCCCAACTTATCATGATGGCAGCACATCGCATGCCGATGCTTTGTTATCAATTAATACGCACGGTATTGAATTAATAAATTCGAATGAAAACGCACGTAGCTACCCTGCCGACCATCATATTATTCCAGGCATGATTGATATGCATATCCATGGCAGTTGTGGTGCTGACGTGATGGATGGCACACCAGAAGCCCTACAAATTATCGCCGACTCCTTACTCAAACAAGGCACCACCGGTTTTTTGGCTACCACCATGACGGCGCCCATTGATGAGATTGAAAAAGTATTAATTAATATCAGTGAATTTTCTGCGCAACAAACCCATGGCGCAACAGTACTCGGAGCGCATTTAGAGGGGCCTTTTCTCGCACCAGAGTTTACCGGTGCACAGCGCCGTGAATTGATTATTCCCCCCGACATTGCGTTATTTAAGCAATGGCAAGCAGCCAGCAATAATATTATTAAAATGGTGACCCTAGCGCCTGAGCATCAAGGTGCAATTGAATTCATTCAATTCTTACGTGACACCAACGTGATAGCCTCGTTTGGCCACAGTGCCGCTAACTACCAGCAAACTAATGCGAGCATTGATGCGGGAATTACCCACGCAACGCATTTATTTAACGCCATGCAAGGTATTCACCATCGCCGGCCAGGTGCGGTAACCGCCCTTTTGCTACGTAAAGAAGTGTATGCCGAATTGATTTGCGACAACAAACATTTATCGCCGTCAATCATTGACCTTAGTTATCAAATGAAAACCGCTGAAAAACTTATTTTAGTGACCGATGCCACGCGCGCACAATGTATGCCCGATGGTGAATATGAACTGGGTGGACAAGCCATTGCAGTAAAAAATAAAACCGTACGTTTACCCGATGGCACCTTAGCCGGTAGCGTGGTCACGTTACCTGAAGCCATTCACTATACAATGGCGGCAACAGACTGTTCTTGGAATGATATTGTAGCGATGACCAGTAAAAACCCGGCCACCCAATTGGGGGTTGCTACCCGTGGCGCGGTGATATTAAACGCGCAAGCAAAGGTAATCGACGTTATTACCGCCTAAGCAACTCAAGTAGCGCTTGCATTTCTTCTGGTGGTTTTACGGTCACATTTTTTTGTGCGGGCACCAACAATTTGTCATGTAACCGCATCAGCCAGAAATGTAGCGAGGTATAGCGCTGCAAGTTTTTTAACTCCTGCATTTCATCCAACTCTAATGCCCGGCTCTGTTGATAGGCAACGAGTACATATTCGCCCTTGCCGAGATTAATGCCGTCAGGCGTGATGGACCACGCGCACATGGCCGTGGCTAAATCTAGCGCGTAAAAATTATTGCAGGCATAATAGAAATCTAAAATGCCACTTAAATCATCACCCGTAAACAACACATTGTCCATAAATAAATCCATGTGACAGATGCCCGTGCGTAAACTGCTGTAATCTTGTTGCTGCTGGTGCTGTAATTCATTTTGCAAAAGGGTTTGTTGGCTATCATTAAGCCGTGGAAAAACTTGCGCAGCACACTGTTCATGCCATGCAAAATCAAAGGGGTTATGCCGTGTTAAGGTGAACGATTCAGTGACGGTATGCAGCTGCGCCAACGCAACGCCTAACGCTTGGCATTGTTTGGCATTCGCGGTTGTTAAAGTTTGCCCCGGCAAAAACTCACTCAGCATGGTTGGCTTGTTGCGCAAAGTCTGTATGTATTGTCCATCAATAGTGTGAATAATGCCGGGACACACTACCTGTTTGGCCACTAATTGTTTTTGTAATTCAATAAAAAAAGGCAGCTCATTGGCGGACAAATGTTCAAACAACGTAAGTACATATTCACCTTGCTCGGTATCGACTTTATAAATCGTATTGGTGATGCCGGCACTAATTCCTTCAAACTGAGTTAACTCACCAATAGAAAAAAGTTGCAACCAAGTGTTAACTTGCTCGGTGGTTAAAGTGGTATGAACGGACATAAATATTTACCTATGAATTAATGCTAATGCGGCTTCAACAATTTGCCTGCCTGCACCTGGCTTAGTAGAGTTTTCGGTTAAGTAGCGTCGCCATTGGCGCGCCCCGGGTTCAGCATGAAACAAACCTAGCATATGCCTGGTGATGTGATGCAATGAAATATCTTTTTCACGCTGCGCATCAATATAGGCCAACATGCGTTCAGCTATATCAAAGCGCGAAAGTGTTGGCGCCTCAGTTGAGTAATAGCGATGGTCTATTTGCGCTAGAATATAAGGGTTATGGTAGGCTTCACGTCCCAGCATTACCCCATCGACATGCTGTAAATGCTCATCTATATCGGCGTAGGTTTTAATGCCACCATTAATAATGATTTCTAACGCAGGAAACTCTTGTTTTAATTGATAGACAATATCGTAGCGCAGTGGGGGAATATTGCGGTTTTCTTTGGGACTTAAGCCTTTTAACCAGGCATTTCGCGCATGAACAATAAAGGTGTTGCAGCCACTTTGCGCCACCGTGCTAACAAAATTTTGTAAAAAGTCATAGGATTCTTCACGGTCAATACCAATACGACATTTTACCGTTACCGGAATAGAAACGGCGGCTTGCGTGGCAGCAATGCAGTCACGCACCAAGTCGGGTTTTTGCATTAAGCACGCACCAAAAAAACCACTTTGTACCCGATCGCTAGGGCAACCGACATTGAGGTTGATTTCATCATAACCCAATTTTTCTGCTTCAATGCTGGCAGCGGCTAACACTTCAGGTTCATTCCCGCCTAGCTGCAAAGCTAGCGGGTGTTCTTCTGGATTATAGTTTAATAAATGCAAAGCCTTACCGTGCACAATCGCTTTGGCATTTACCATTTCAGTATACAAATAACTGTGTTTGGAAATTAAACGCAAAAAATAACGACAATGGCGGTCAGTCCAATCCATCATGGGGGCGATAGAGATTTTTCGTGCGCGATGACTCATAAGGCTTCGATGTGCTCAACCATTAGCTGTAAACTACGAACGTTATTATATTCATTAATATCGAGTTTGTAGGCTAAATTAACTTTTTGCGCGCGGTGATTGGGCCATTGCTTTAAATCAATATTAAATTTAATGCCGGTATAAACTTTTTTGCCTTCTGGTAATTGCACTTTTAAACGCAAATGGTTTTGTCCCACAATACGCTGCTCATGCAAAATAAATTCACCATAAAAAACAGGTTCAGGAAAAGCTTGCCCCCATGGGCCGGCATCACGTAATAACTCTGCCATGCCTAGATTAAAATCGTTATGGCTTAATTCACCATCGGTATACACTTCACCTTGCAAGTCTTCAGCGGTTAAATGTTTGCGTACTTCTTCATCAAAAGCGGTGGTGAAGGTTTTATAATCAGCCCGCTGAAAGCTAAGGCCGGCGGCCATAGCATGGCCGCCAAATTTACTAATCAAGTCGGGGTTGCGCTTGGCTATCGCATCTAAAACATCTCGAATATGTACGCCACGCACTGAGCGTGCCGAGCCTTTAATGGTGCCCCCACCTGCATCGGCAAAAACAATAACCGGCCGGTGATACTTATCTTTTATTCGTGAGGCTAAAATACCAATCACACCTTGATGCCAGGTTGCATCAAACAAACATAAACCATAGGGCATGGCGCTGGCATCGAGTTTTAAATCGGCCAAGCTTTTCAAAGCTTCTTGTTGCATGCCTTGCTCAATTTCACGGCGTTCGACATTTAAGTCGTTAAGCTCTTGCGCCAAACGCATGGCGGTGGGCTCGTCATCGGTGAGTAAACACTCTATACCTAGGCTCATATCATCTAATCGACCTGCGGCATTTAAACGCGGGCCAATGGCAAAGCCTAAGTCTGCTGAGGTTAGCTGGGTAATATCACGTTTTGCCACGGTTAAGATTGCTTTAATGCCCGGCACGCAATGTCCGGCACGTATGCGATGCAAACCTTGGTGTACCAAAATACGGTTGTTTTTATCTAAGGGAACAACGTCAGCCACCGTGCCCAGGGCAACGATATCGAGATATTTAGCCAGTTTAGGTACCGGCAAGTTATGCTGGGTAAAATAATCTTGCGCAATCAATTCACGACGCAGGGCCAGCATGACATAAAAGCAAACGCCTACGCCCGCCAATGCTTTGGAAGCAAAGCTATCTCCTGGCTGGTTAGGGTTTACAATTGCTGCGGCAGCGGGAAGTTCATCGCCGGCTAAATGGTGATCGGTGACCACGACTTTTATATTGAGTGCATTCGCTGCCGCCACGCCTGCAATGCTGGCGATACCGTTATCGACCGTGAGCAATATATCTGGCTTACGCTCAGCTGCTACGGCGACAATTTCAGGGGTTAAGCCATAACCATATTCAAAGCGGTTTGGCACTAAATAACTGACTTCGGCGGCGCCAAATTCACGCAATACCCGCACGGCCAGCGTGGTGCTGGTTGCCCCATCGGCGTCGTAATCGCCAATAATCATTATATGTTGACCTTCTATAATAGCCTGCGTTAAAACTTCGCAGGCTGTGGCAATACCCATCAGCTCGGTAAAAGGCAGTAGCTTGGCCAGATCGCGCTCCAGCTCGCCAGGCTGATTGATGCCTCGCGCTAAATAAATACGCTCTAACAATGGGTGCAAGTTGGGCTCAAAATGTGATTCGAGATTAATTGTACGTGAAGTGATTTTTGCCATGTGATACCTTAAAATAGTTATAAGGATGTTAACAAATATGCGTGCAGCCAACCAGAGGAATTTTCCCTTAAAAATCATTGTGTTCTGGGGTTAATTGCATTAGTATTAAATCAATTCGTTAACACCAGGATGGTCAAATTATGCGCGTTCACTCTTCTCTTATCACTTTATGTTTTGCAAGCGTTCTAGTTTTAGGCAGTGGCGGCTTAACGAGCTGTAGTAAAAAGGCTAAAAAGAAAGCCGCTTCACAAAAAACATCGGTGTCGGTCATTACTGCTAAGTCGCAAAAATTACAAGTGAAATACAAATCATCTGGTTCTTTAGTCCCCATCACTCGACCTAGCATTAAAGCCACAACAAATGGACGCATAACCCAAGTTAATGCTTATGATGGTCAGGCTGTGCGCGCCAAGCAAATTTTAGCAACCATGGATAATAGCAAACAACGTATTGCCTACTTGCAAGCCCTGGCTAAAGTAAAGTCTGCACGCGCTAGGTTAACAGAGAAACAACTAGAGGCGAAAAGCACGACTCTGTTGCTAAAAAAACACGTAGTATCAAAACTAAAAGCCGCCCAGGTAGAAGCATCAGCACAGGTTGCAAAAGCTGAAGTAAATGAAGCTAATCAAAATTTATTGCAGGCTGAAAATTTGCTGCAAGATACGATTATACGTTCACCCATAAATGGTCACGTGCAAAAAGTGTTGATTTCTGAAGGTGATTACGTCACCCAGGGCGCAACGATGTTTCAACTGATTGACCATAGTTTACTCCAAGCTCGCTTATCATTTTCGCAAACCAAAGCCAATGATTTGAAAGTTGGGCAACGCGTACACCTCTTGTCACCCGCAACGCCAGGTAAAGAATATGTGGGGCAAATCACTGCAGTGACGCCATCAATTAACCCTGACAATAGAACAGTCGATGTCATTGTTACTTTTAACAGCGATAATTTATGGAAGTCAGGGGCTAGTATCAACGGCAGTGTCTATCTAGAAAAAAGCAATTCTGTATATATTGTTCCTGTAGAGAGCTTAGTTTTACGCGGTGATGGCACTTTGCTCTTTACCGTAAAAGATGGCAAAGCCATCCGCCATGATGCCACTATCGTCGAAGAACAACAAGGCTATGCAGCCGTTACCGCCAATATTAAAGACGGCGATAAAATTGTCACGCACGGCGCGCATTATTTATCACCCGGTGCGGCAGTTTCTATACAAACGCCACAGTCGGTAGAGCAATTGCCGAAACCATCTGTAAAAAAGGCCAGCAAACAGCCTGCCAAAGCTACCCCCAAAAATACTAGCAGCAAATAAGCGACAAGGAGTCTAAAGCTATGACGATACCTGGCATTTCAATTCGTAATCCAGTAATGGCCACCATGTTGGCTTTGCTAATTGTTGCCGCAGGTATTATTGCGTATTTGTTTATTCCATTACAAGATCA
>JAWUVP010000082.1:0-23300 GCA_034112285.1 Gammaproteobacteria bacterium | reverse complement strand
CTGTTTGAAAACCTTTTATGAAAACCTTGTTGCCAGAGGTAAGAAAAAAATGGTCGCCCTAGTCGCCCTTATGCGAAAAATCCTGGTTATTGCTAATGCCAGACTTAAAGAAGCCTTGAATTCACCGGAATTCAAAGTTTTGAGACATAGTTGATCTCCTGCCGCCGCTGCGCCCCACCTTAAGAATACAATTGACTGCAGTGGAATAAACCACGTCGTTGCGAGAAGCGCAGCGCCGCGGCAATCTCCTGCCGCAGCTGCACCCCACCTTAAGAATGCAATTAATTAGGCGAAAGCCTATTAGTCAACAGCCTAATTAATTGCATATCGTGAGTTTTAATATGCATGATTCCGAAAAATACATTCCTTATTTCCCGAGAGGGATCGCCAAAGGAAAAGAATTTTGCAACAGAGTATCCGAAAGAGAGCCCTTAATAAAAAATATTAATACCCATCAACACACCCTATTAATGTCTCCAAGCCGATATGGCAAGACTAGCGTTGTGCGGTACGCGGCCGCAGAAGCAGGCGTGATGTACAGCGAAGTCGACCTATTTGTGGCGGTAGATGCCAAGCGTTAGAAGCTATTTTTCATTACACAGAGTGCTACCCTTATTACGTTAACGTATTATGTCGTTACGTGTGGGGTGAGCCGGAAACAAAATTACCAACACCGGAGCAAGTTAAGTTATTATGGCAACAAGTTGTTGAAGAAGAAAGCTTAGGTATGATGCGTGAAATTTCTTCATTAAGCATTGGGCAAAGAAAGGTATTGGTTGAAATGGCCGCGGGTAAAACAAAAAATTTACTAGGCAATGCTTTATTAGCAAAAGTAGGTTTATCTAGCGGCGCGGTAATAAAAGTTCTTAATGTGTTGGAGCAAAAAGACTTTATTGAACGCCTAGGCCCAGGCTATTTCAGAATTATCGACCCCGTGATCAAATTCACACTCAACAAACACTACGGAGATTTATAACATGTCAGCCCCCAGCAAAATTATCGTCGCCTTAGACTATGCCTCCCGTGAAGCCGCCCTAAACCTCACCCAGCAACTACGCCCCACCGACTGCATCTTAAAAATCGGCAAAGAACTCTTCACCAGCGCCGGCCCGGATTTGGTGCGCGAGCTGGTAGCTCAAGGCTTCAAAATCTTCCTAGACTTAAAATTCCACGACATCCCCAACACAGTAGCCAAAGCCGTCACCGCCGCCGCCAACCTAGGCGTGTGGATGGTCAACGTGCATGCCTTTGGAGGTGAGCGCATGCTGCGCGCCGCCAAAGAAGCCCTAGACGCCTTCCCAGGCGAAAAACCACTACTTACCGCCGTAACCATCTTAACCAGCATGCAAGCAGAAGATTTAGCCACCATAGGCCTAAACGGCCAACCACAAGAACACGTGCTGCGCCTAGCTCACCTAGCAGAGCAGTGCGGATTAGACGGCGTGGTGTGCTCATCCCAAGAAGTCGCCATGCTACACGAAGCCTGCGCCCCCGATTTTTGCCTGGTCACCCCCGGCATCCGCCCAGCCGATTACGCGATGGCGGACGATCAGCGCCGCGTGATGACCCCAGTTGAGGCGATAGCAGCAGGCAGCTCGTATTTGGTGATTGGGCGGCCGATTACGCAAGCAGAGGCGCCAGTTGAAGTGCTAAATATGATAAACTCTAAATTAGCCCATTGTGAATAGATATTAGGAATACACATATGCTCATCCTCGAGAAAATTGATATTAGCCCACTTTTAAAAGCACAAAGTAAATTTGAGCAATTCCGCCAAAATATAGAAACCGAACAAGAAAAAGCCGGCGTAGTACAAGCGTTCGAATATTGCTATGAACTAAGCTGGAAAATGATTAAGCGCGTATTGGCAGAAAAAGGTGCCAATGTGTCAACACCAAGAGATGCGTTTCGCGAAGGCGCAAAATTAGGGTTAATTAGCACACCTGAAGTGTGGTTTGAATTTCTACTCTTGCGTAATCTTACGAGCCATACCTACAACGAAGACAATTTAGCCAAGGTGGTTGATGCCAGCGAAGGATTTGCCAATGAGCTAGATTACTTGGTCAACAAGTTGTCAAATTTATCATGATTCAGCTCACACCGGCACAACATGAAATTGTCGATGCCATCCTAAGGCAACATCCTTATAAATTTTTCGTGTTTGGTTCACGCGCCAAAGGATGCGCCAAAGATTATTCCGACTTAGATTTAGCCTATGACGCCAATATTCCATTAAGCGATTTAGCAACCATTGAAACAGCTTTTAATGAATCAGATTTACCTTTCAGCATTGATCTCATCGACTTAAACATTATTTCTGCCGAATTTTTGGCCAATATTCAGCCCGATCTCACCCCATACCCCCAAATTTAGTCATAAACCACCATATCATCTACCCACAAACTCCTATATCTTACGAATTCATAATTAATTAACTTAAACATTACGGAGGAAAATTATGAACAAAAATATAGTAATAGCAGCCCTAACGGCTTTGTCTCTACTCGCCAGCGCCCCAGCCATGGCCAAATCGGAACACTCGCATCACAAGCGAGCCGAAGCCAGCCAGACCCAGGGCCAAGAGCAGAGCAGCAAAGTCGACATCAACACCGCCACCGCCAGTGAATTGGCTGGTTTAAAGGGAATTGGTGTTAAAAGAGCCGCTGATATCTTAGCCTATCGTGAAGCTAACGGCCCATTCAAATCGATAGAGGGCCTATCGAAAGTGAAAGGGGTTAGTGAGAAGATAGTGGATAAGAATAAAGGAATGTTAAGCTTGACGGAATAAGCGGGTGTAGGATGCACTGGGAACCCTCCGAAAGGAGGGTTTTTTATGGGTAATATATTGATTTACAGGAGTGATTCTTGTATAGTCGGCAGGCTTTTAGTTTAGCGTTATGCAATTAATGGAGTGTTCGAAAATGCAGGAAAATCAGGGTCAAGACGATTCATTTATTTCGTTGGGGGACATTATTGATTTGTTGATGCAATATAAAAAGCTACTGGTTAGTTTCTTTCTTTTTATTTTCGGAGTGAGTGTTGTCTATGTGCTGCTCCAGAAACCTACCTACGTCTTTCGTCAACAGCTGACATTGACTAATTATTATGCAACGGGTGGCTTTGTTCCAGTGGCGCCTAGAGCCGAATTGTTGGCCCAAATCAATAATTATTATTTACCACTTTTTGTGAATGAATATAATAGTAAGCGCTCTAAAAATAAAATCAATTTATTAGCATTGAATTTTTCTATAGCTGCGTTTAAACAGACCTCAAGTGATATTGTTATTGAGATGCGAGCCGCTAAAAACAAGTTGAATACAGATTTTTACAATAAGGCAAGTAAATATACGTCTAATATTTTGAAGCAGCAAGAAAAACCCTATATAAATGCGCTAACTGCTAGCCTGAATGTTTCTATTGCAACGATTAAAAAGCAACTTCCTGCTTTTGAGCAACTACACAGCTTAGAAATGAAAATTGATACTATCGTGCCGAATGCGTTGTCTACGGCCGCAGGGTTACAGGAAATACGCGATATGTATATTACGAGTCTTGGTGCAACCAACTCATATTCCCAGCTGTATGGTTTGATTGTTCAATTAAATCAAGACGAACAGACGTTGAAAACAATGATGGCGATAAAGACTAATGATACATTGTATGTGAAGAGCATTGAAATGTCGAAATTAGCACAATTAGTTGTAAGCTTCTTTTTGGCTCTGATGCTTAGTGTTTTTATTATTTGTATTTACGGATTTATATTAAAGAAGAGATGAAAATCTTTGATGAGTTCCTTGTAGGATAACGATGAAGTTTTTACTGACTATTTATGTTAAAATTAATCCGCTTTTATAAACATAGCTGCATTCAGTTATGTTACTTAAAATGATAACGATGAAGGATGTATATGAGTGAAGTACAAAATAATTCAATAAATGTACTAATTACTGGAGTAGCTGGCTTTATAGGTTATCATCTTGCAGAAAAACGTTTAATAGACGGAGATTGTGTTATTGGCTGTGATAATCTCAATGATTATTATGATGTCGAGTTGAAAAAAGCTAGATTGCAACGGTTGAAATCTTACCCTAACTTTATTTTTTGTATGGGCGATATAGCAGACAATATTTTCGTTAGCGACCTTTTTCAACAGTATCAACCTACAAAGGTTGTGAACTTAGCTGCGCAAGCTGGAGTTCGCTATTCTTTAGAGAATCCGCATATCTATATTCAATCTAATGTTGTTGGATTTACAAACATCATCGAAGGTTGCCGGCATAATAATGTCAAACATTTAGTTTATGCTTCTACCAGCTCAGTATATGGTGCGAACGAAGCGCAGCCATTTACGGAAACTAAGGGCGTTGATCATCCCCTAGCAATTTATGCCGCAAGTAAAAAATGCAATGAGTTAATCGCTCATTCTTACGCACATTTATATGGGTTGCCGTCAACAGGCCTGCGTTTCTTTACGGTGTATGGTCCGTGGGGCCGGCCAGATATGGCATTATTTCTTTTTACCAAAGCAATGTTGAATGATGAGCCAATAAATGTATTTAATCATGGGCAAATGATTCGTGATTTTACTTATGTTGCTGATATTGTCGAAGGGATTTCAAGAGCGATGGATAATCCAGCGCAGCCAGATCCAAACTGGGATTCAATGGACCCAAATCCAGCGACAAGCTATGCACCTTATAAAATTTATAATATTGGTAGTTCTAGTCCAATAGAGTTGATGGATTATATCCGAGCAATTGAATCTGCGCTGGGTGTTGAAGCAAAATTGAATATGATGCCCATGCAGGCAGGTGATGTACCTTCAACACACGCTGATACAACGTTATCACAGCGTGACTTGGGTTATAAGCCATCAACCAGTGTCACCGAAGGTGTTAAGAATTTTGTTACATGGTATAAGCAATATTATCAAGTTTGAGGGGTTATATGCAAGGGCGAAGTATTTCAGTAATAGGGCTTGGTTATGTTGGCTTGCCAATGGCGGTTGCGTTTGGCAAACAACAGAATGTTATTGCCTTTGATATTAATAAACAACGTATTGAGCAATTAAAAAATGGGATTGATGTTACAAAAGAAGTAATTAAGGCTGATTTAGAAAAGGCATTGTTACAATATACCTCGGACAAAAGCCAACTAGTTACGGCCGACTTTCATATTGTTGCCGTACCAACACCAATTGATAGTGCAAAAAAGCCAAATTTAATTCCCTTATTATCCGCAAGTAAAACGGTAGGCAGTATTGTTAAAAAGGGTGATATCGTTGTCTATGAGTCAACAGTATATCCAGGAACTACAGAAGAAGAGTGTGTTCCCGTGCTTGAGGCAGAGTCGGGTTTAAAGTGTGGTGTTGATTTCTTTGTTGGCTACTCGCCAGAACGCATTAACCCAGGTGATAAAGAGCATACCTTCACAAAAATAACTAAAGTGGTGTCTGGTCAAACACCAGAAGTGCTAGAAATAATTGCCGAAGTTTATGAATCGGTTGTTGAGGCAGGCGTATATCGTGCAAGCTCTATAAAAGTGGCGGAAGCTGCAAAGGTTATAGAAAATTCACAGCGTGATATAAATATTGCTTTTGTTAATGAGTTGGCGAAAATTTTTAATTTAATGAATATTAATACTTATGATGTACTTGAAGCTGCAAATAGTAAGTGGAACTTTCTGCCTTTTAAGCCAGGATTGGTCGGTGGACACTGTATTGGTGTAGATCCTTATTATTTGACCTATAAAGCTGAGCAACTAGGATATCATCCTGAAGTGATTCTTGCGGGACGCCGCATAAATGATGGTATGGGTAAGTATGTTGCTGAACTTGCTGTCAAAGAAATGTTAAAAAGAAACTTAAATATTAAAAATTGTAAGGTTGCTGTGTTAGGGGTTACTTTCAAAGAAAATTGTCCTGATGTACGTAACACCAAGGTTATTGATATTGTTGATGAATTAAAATCTTATCACTTACGGCCTATAATTATTGATCCAGAAGCTGATACGGCGGAGGTAAAGCGTTTATATAATCTTGAATTATCTGAAGTGAAAGCTCTAGAATACTGTAATGTTATTATTATTGCGGTAGCACATACACGTTTTTTAGAAGAGGTATATAGGTCAGCTATTAGTGACAAACTCATTATTGATGTGAAAAATTTGTATTGTCATGATACAAAGCTTGAAACGATACAGCTTTAAATTTATGATGTTATCATCTGAAAAAGAAAGCTTATTTGGTTTATTTAAAAATCTGATGCTTACATCATCAGCGCAATACTTTATGATGGCATCTGGTCTTTTTTGTATGTTTATCACGCTAGCTCGATTTGGACTTGTTGGTAGAGGTGAATATGCTACAGCTTATGCACTGGTCAACATGCTTGGTCTTTATGCTAGTTGGAGCTTGGGTCGCTCATCGGTCAGATTTATTGCCTCGTCAAAGTTATCTAACTCAGTGCTTTTTTTTCGAGAGAACTTATGGAGCTATATTGTTTTTTATTTTTCTATAATGTTAGTTGCTACGGTGTTATTTTTTATTACTATATTGTTATTCCCGCATATTATAGGAAAATTGAGTATAGGACTGATATCGATCAGCTTGATTTCTTTGCCTTATACGATGTGGCAATATGTAGGCCGGTTTTTTTATGCTCAAATAAATAAAATTCACTGTCAAAACAATATAGTTGTTTTGAATAGAGTTCTTTTGATGTTGAATGTATATTACTTTATTGTGATTCGTCAGGATTCACTTCTTGCATTATTTGTTATTTTTGCTCTTTTTAATTTTCTAAGTTTTTTGTTTGAAGCGATTTTTCTTTATAAATTTGTCAACCCTATTTTTAAACTTAATTTTTCATTTATAAAGCCACTGCTGAAAGAAGGTGGGATAATTCACTTTGATTCTATCTTTGTTTATTTATTGTTTTCTGTAAATGTCATCATTATAAATCTGGTTCTCGGCCTAAGGGATGCAGGCATGTATAGCATTGTAGTGCAATTACATTCTCTTTTATTTATTATTCCTACAGCGGCGCAAATTCTGTTTCAAAAAAATGTTTCATCTGGGTTTGAAAATGCTCGATCTGAAATTAAATTTTACTTTCTTTTATCTGTATTTGCGGCCCTCCTATCAATTCCCTTTGTTTATATTCTTCTGCATATTTTAGAGCATTACAGTTTAAAGATTACAAACGATGATGTTGAGCTTATGTTTAAGCTATACCTTAGTATATTACCAGCATACATGGTCATGAGTTTTTTACAAATTTTTAATCCGCTTTTAGTTTATATTAACGCGATAAAAAAGCTTATGTTTTTTACTGTTGTACTAGGGGTAATAAATGTTTTAGCATTGTACTATTTGGCTGGGCGATTTGGCTTGTATATGACTTCATTTATAACTTTTATCATTTACCTGATAATGCTCTTTGTGTACATTTGTTTGTGGAATGGTAGGAATAAAAAATGAGTCGAATGCTTTTAATTATTTATAACTTTAAGCCTCAGTCATCGAATCAGAGCAAAAAATATGAGTTGCTATTGCCATATTTAGAGAAAAAATATAAAGAAATTGATGTTTTAACTTCGTATCATGCTGGGTTGAAATATACAGAGAAATTGTCTGATATCACTACAGTTTATAGAACTAATCATAAATGGCTAGCCAAAGGTGCTCGTGAAAAGCCAGCTGTAATTAACTCAAAAAATATCACACAAAAAATAAAAAGGTTGGTTAAGTCAATTGTTTATTCTTTCTTGTGGCCTGATTTTGCAAGATTTTGGATCAGACCGGCTTTAAAATTGGCAATAGACTTGTGTCAAATCAAAAATTATGACACTGTTGTTACCGTATCCTTTCCATTTAGTTGTCATATAGTTGGCTTAAAATTAAAGAATATGTTCCCTTGCTTGTATTTAATTGTTGATTATATTGATCCTTTTGCTATTTTGACGAATAAAGATGACTCAGGCAATAATTCATTACTTTATCGTTACTTTAATTTTCACTACGAAAAACGAGTTAATTTTGCTGCTAACAAAATTCTGCTCTCTTATCAATCGAGTAATAATTATCCGCAGAAGCTACTAAAAGTGATTCGCCATAAGTTATTAGTGGTTCCGCCATGGCAAACATTAAGCTGCACAGACTTTGAAAATGCAAAAAATAATTATTTTGGCGGCAACAAGCTTTCATTGTTATATATTGGTAGTCTATATGCTAGGATTCGCAATCCAGAATACGCTCTAAGTATTTTATCTAGGGCATCTAACTTGAATTGTAATATTTATTTTGTTGGGCATAAAGAAGGGTGTGATAAAATTATTTCTCAATATAAATCCTCCGTATCTCCAGCGTTTCATTTTTTGGATAAGGTAAATGGTGGCACGGCCCTAGAAATGTTGAAATCTGCAGATATATTAGTATACATTGATAATAGTACAAGCAAACAGCTACCAAGTAAAATTTTAGAATATTTATACGTAAATAAAAAAATTATTTTATTTATCAACGATGTTTCATCACCTACTTATGTATTTCTCAAAAACCATGACTTTTTATCGGCGATGATTTTTGTAGTGAATAAGAGTGTATTTTCAGACCAAAGCTTACTTAAGTTAGAAGATTTTGTTCGAAAAGATATAAATTCCGTTAGGTCGCCGGCCCTGGAAAACTTTAACATCGAAAAATTTGCTGAAGTATATTTTTGTTTTCCGACGAATTCTAACTATTGAGTATCACATGATCTGGCCATATTACTTTATATATTTAATCCTTTTTTTCTTTTCTTTCCTAGAGGTTTATACTGCAGGTCGTATAATTAATTCAAAAAAATGGCTCTTTTTATTGATTTTATTACTAATCTTATTTACTGGATTGCGCTGGGATGTTGGAAATGATTTTATTAGCTATGTAACTGCGTATAAGCAATTACATACACTAACATACCATCAATATTTTGAACCGACATTTGTTTTATTAATGAAAATCTCTCCAAATGTTGAATTTCTGTTTTTTATAATAGCCTTAGCTTCTCTTTTATTAGTTTATAAATATTTGTTTCTACAAACAAAATATCCCATATGTAGTTTTTTTCTTTATTTTTCTATTTATTTTATAATTTTCAACATACACATCTTGCGACAGGGGCTTGCTATATCTGTTGTTGTAATGGGGCTTTATTATTTTGAAAAAAGAAAGATTCTTGGTTTAAGTTTACTGGCTCTTGCTATAACCATACATTACAGTGCAGCAATAATTTTGCCTATACTTTTACTTAGTAAGGTAGCTGAAAAATCAAGGTTATCTATATCGGCAATGGTCTTGATAACATTTGGATTGTTGTTAGTTATCGTACAATTTCATCTTATTTCAAATTTTGTCGAATCTTTAAATTTACGGTATGCAAAAGTTTATTTTGATGCGCATAGAGATGTTGGCGTCTACTTGTCACTGGGGGCTTTTATGTATGTATTATTTGCTTTATACATAGGACTTTATTATCCATTTTATTTAAAGCGCGGAATGAAGCAACATGTATATTTTTATTGGTCTAGCCTCCTCGTTTATATTTTATGCCTGTCGCATTCTATCCTTACACGCTTACCTTATTACGGACTTATTTATTTTTGCATTCTTGTTCCTGAATTATTTGAAATTTATCAGGATAAATTAGCGAAATTAATCTTGTTTTTGTTAATCGCTCTGGTTAGTTTTTTATATTTATATAAAAATATTAATGCTGGAGTCGCGCATTTAGATTATCATACAATCTTTTTTAAGTGAGGCGTATTGTGAAAGAATATATCGTTGGAATTGATGCTTCTAGGAATCGATCTGGGGGTGCTATAAGGCATATAACAGAAATACTAAAACCAGAGTTCTTGAAGCAAAAACATATTAAAGAAATTCATATATGGTCTTATAATGAGTTGTTAGATTCCATTAATGATTTTCCGGGATTGGTCAAGCATAACTCAAAGTGGTTAAAACGCTCTTTGCTCTGGCAAATTATGTGGCAATATTTTATTTTGCCTAAAGAATTGATGCGGATGAAATGTGATATTGCTTTTTACTTAGATGGTGGAGGGATGTGTCCATTTAAGCCGTATGTAACGATGAGCAGAGATATGTTACCTTTTGAGCCTAATGAGATGAATCGTTACAGATTTACGAAGGGATGGCTTAGATTATTAGTGCTTAGATATTGGCAGATATTTTCTTTTAGAAGAGCTGCTGGAGTTATTTTCTTAACAAGCTATGCCGCTAATAAGGTTATGCAGCTAACGGGCGAAATTAAAAATTATAAAATCATACCTCATGGTGTAAATGAAAATATACGAAAATGTGGTAAGCAGCGTGTAAAGAAGCTTAATACAGAAAGACTAAATTTAATTTATGTTTCTGGTGCTGATTTATATAAACATCAATGGAATGTAGTCGCAGCCGTGGAGAAATTGTGTGCACAAAGCCATGATGTCCATCTCAAGTTGGTTGGTGGGGCGAGTGGGAAACCCAAGGAGTTGTTAGATGAATCTCTAAGCAATAATGTGTTAGCGAAAAATCACACTGAACTCGTCAAATGTGTTGGTTCGGCGGAAATAGTGAACTACTTAGCTGAAGCTGATATTTTTCTTTTTGCCTCGAGTTGTGAAAATATGCCGAACACCTTATTGGAAGGTATGGCTGCAGCATTGCCAATTGCTTGTTCAAATAGGGGACCTATGCCTGAAGTGTTAAAGAATAATGGCGTATATTTTGACCCAGAAGATGTTAATAGTATTTATGTTGCCCTTCAGCAATTAATCACTAATAAAGCACTGTGCTCTCGTCTTCAATCTGATGCATATAATGAAGCTTTACAATATTCGTGGGAACGATGTGCAAATGAAACGTGGGATTATATTTACAAAGTACATACGACTTATGACGAGATAAAGAAAGCAGTTCAGCTCTAGTATAACTAGTCAATCTAGAAAATATTAAGTATACTATGCATATAAAAAATTTGAGGTAATAAATATGGTGCAGAAAACTAATGGGTATCGAATCTGTGATACCTGCGTTATGGACACATCAGATGTAATGATTACTTTTGATGAAAATGGAATATGCGATCATTGTAGGGATTTTCACGAAAATATACTTCCCAAATGGCAGACTGATGAACAGGGTGCGAGTGATTTGCAGCAGCAAGTAGACCGCATTAAAAAGCAGGGTGAAGGGCAAGAATTTGATTGTATTATTGGGATGAGTGGTGGTATTGATAGTTCCTACCTTACTTATATTGCAAAAGAGAAGCTAGGCCTGAGACCATTAGTTTTTCATGTTGATGCGGGCTGGAACTCCCAGCAAGCTGTTCAAAATATAGAAAATATAGTCGACAAACTCGGGTTAGAGTTGTACACAGAGGTGATTAACTGGGAAGAAATGAAGGATCTTCAGTTAGCCTTTTTCAAATCAGGTGTTTCGCATATTGATACGCCTCAAGACCACGCTTTTTTTGCAACCATGTATCATTTTTGTTCCAAATATAATATTAAAAATATCTTAACTGGGGCAAATTACTCTACAGAATGCATCTTGCCACCAATTGAATGGATGTATTATCAGTCTGATGCTCGTCAAATCAAAGATATTCATAAAAAGCATGGCTCAAGACCACTAAAATCTTTTCCTCTAACTAATGTACTTTGGCACAAAATTTATTTGCCCTATATTAAAAAGATAAAGATAATAAAGCCTTTGAATTACATTCCTTACGTGAAAAATGAAGCCGTTAAATTGTTGGTTAATAAGTTTGGTTACCAAGAATATGCTCAAAAGCATTTTGAATCACGGTTTACCAAATTCTACGAAGGTTACTGGTTATACGAAAAATTTGGTTATGATACGCGTCGGCCCCAGTACTCCAGCTTAATTCTAACGGGGCAAATGACACGTGCCGAAGCCCTGGTTAAATTGGAGCAACCACCCTATGATGCAAGTGTTATTGGGCATGATTTTGAGTATATAGCTAATAAATTAGATATCACGACAAGTGAATTAAAGGAGTATTTTAATCAACCCAACAAATCCTATAAGGATTATAATTCCCAAGATTGGCTTTATAACATTGGCTCCTCGGCCATGAAATTACTTAAAATGAAGGCTGAATATCGCCGATGATAGGAATACTTGATTATGGGCTTGGGAATATTTTAGCTTTTAAAAATATTTACAAAAAGCTAAATGTTCCTGCGAAAATCATAACAGAGGTCTCTGATTTAGATGGGGTAACAAAGTTGATACTGCCGGGCGTTGGTGCCTTCGATCATGCTATGACATTGTTTAATAATTCAGGGTTAAGGGAGAAAGTCGAAAAGCTTGTGTTAGATCAGCATGTTCCAATTTTGGGCATTTGTGTAGGTTTACAAATTCTTTTTTTATCGAGTGAAGAGGGAGAGATGCCTGGGCTAGGCTGGCTAGAAGGACATGTTAAAAAGATCTTGGTCGCTAAAGATCAGCAATTTCAGGCATTACCTCATATGGGCTGGAATTCTGTAGTGCAAGTGAAAGAAAACCCGATTTTTAATGATATTAGCCAAGGCTCACCATTTTATTTTTTACACTCATACTATGTTGTGGTTGAGGATTCAACTCTTATAGTTGCTACAGCTGATTATACTGATAGCTTTGCATGTGTTGTTAATGATAAAAACATTTATGGCGTGCAGTGTCATCCTGAGAAAAGCCATGATGTTGGAATACAATTTTTGAAAAATTTTGCAGGTTTGGGCTAATGTTACAATCAAGAATAATCCCTTGTTTATTAATTCATAATAATGGTCTTGTGAAAACAGTTAAGTTTTCAGCACGAAAATATGTTGGAGATCCATTAAATGCAGTTAAAATTTTTAATGAAAAAAAAGTCGATGAGCTGATTGTGCTGGATATTGATGCTACAGTGAAAGGCGAAGGTCCAAACTATAAGCTGATAAAAAATATTGCTGCAGAATGTAGGATGCCATTATGCTATGGTGGGGGAGTAAGGACTGTTGAAGATGCAAAAAAAATATTACAGCTTGGTGTAGAGAAAATTGCTATTAGTGCTGCATTGATTGCGAGCCCTGGGCTTGTAACTGAATTAGCAAATCAGCTTGGCTCACAGAGCGTTGTTGCTGTATTAGATGTGAAAAAACGTTTCTTAAGCAACAAGTATGATATATACACGCGAAATGGTACGAAAAAAATGGACGTTGAACTAGAGTCTTTAATTCCAAAATTAGAGGATTTAGGGATTGGGGAGCTGGTTCTCAATTCAATAGACAAAGATGGGACTATGTTGGGGTATGATCGTACTTTAATTTCTAAAGTGAGAAAAATGACTACTGTTCCATTAACAGTGCTTGGAGGTGCGGGAACATTAGGCGATATTAGCAGTATAATCAAAGAATACCGGGTGATTGGTGTCGCGGCGGGTAGTTTGTTTGTGTTTAAGGGGAAATTTAAAGCAGTACTTATTAATTATCCATCAGATGTACAAAAAATTAATATGATTAACAGTAGTAATGAAATGAGTGAGGATGTTCATGTTTGAGAGTAAAGTTTTACTTATAACGGGTGGTACAGGTTCTTTTGGGCATGCAGTTTGTCGTAGGTTTTTGCATGAGAATGAGATTGATGAAATACGTATTTTTAGTCGTGATGAGAAGAAGCAAGATGACATGCGAAAGGAATTTAATAACTCAAAATTGAAATTTTATATTGGTGATGTTCGCGACTATTCAAGTGTATTAAATGCTAGTCAGGGGGTTGACTATATTTTTCATGCCGCAGCATTAAAACAAGTCCCATCTTGTGAGTTTTATCCTATGGAGGCTGTCAAAACTAACGTTATAGGCACTGAAAATATGTTAAATGCCGCGATACAAAATCACGTTAAGCGTGTTGTTTGCTTGAGTACAGACAAAGCTGCATACCCTATTAATGCGATGGGTATGTCTAAGGCTTTAATGGAGAAAGTTGTTATTGCAAAATCTAGAAATTTGCAAGATAAAGATACTGTTTTTTGTGCTACGCGTTACGGAAATGTTATGGCTTCTCGTGGCTCGGTGATTCCACTTTTTTTGCAACAATTAAAGGATGACAAGCCGCTTACTATAACGGACCCGAAGATGACTCGGTTTATGATGACTTTGGACGATGCGGTTGATTTGGTGCTTTATGCATTTGAGCACGGTGATAACGGAGATATCTTTGTCCAAAAAGCACCTGCAGCAACGATCGAAACGTTGGTGGAAGCATTAAAGATTTTAGTTGATCGTAGAGAGCATGAGGTGAAAATCATAGGCACTCGGCATGCTGAAAAACTCTATGAAACTTTGATGAGTAAAGAAGAAATGTTGCATATGGAGGATTTGGGTGAGTACTATCGCATTGCCGCTGATTCTCGCGATCTGAATTACGAAAAATATTTTGATAGTGGGGAGATCAAACTTAACAATATAGATGAATACCATTCACATAACACTAAGCGTTTATCAGTGGATGAGACTGAGGCATTGTTGAGAAAATTAAACTGTGTGCAACGTGTAATAGCTGGGGAATAAAGCAGTATGAAAGTGTTAATTACTGGTGCTGATGGATTTATTGGTAAGAACCTTTGTCTTAGATTTAATGAATTTGAAGAAGTTAATGTAATAAAATTTACCCGTTCATCATCGTTGAACGAGCTAGATGCGCAACTAGATTCTATAGATTTAATATTTCACCTGGCTGGCGTGAATCGGCCAGAAGATCCTTCTGAGTTTATAGAAGGGAATCAAACTTTTACAGAGAAGCTTTGCGCCTTACTCGAAACAAAAAATAAATCTATTTCTCTGATTTTATCGTCATCAGCCCAGGCCGTGTTAAATAACCCATATGGAAAAAGCAAATTGGCTGCAGAAAAAGCAGTTTTATCATATGCTGAAAAAACAGGGGCTCAGTGTTATATTTTTCGCTTGCCCGGTGTCTTTGGTAAATGGTGTAAGCCAAATTATAATTCTGTTGTTGCTACTTTTTGTCACAATATAGCCAATGATTTGACAATAAGTATTGATGAACCAATGCATGAGTTAACCTTGGTCTATCTTGATGACGTCATGGATTCTTTCCTTGAGCTTGTTAAGAAGCAAACTGTATGTGCTGATCATTATATGATAGTAAAACCACAGTACAAGATCACACTAGAAAAGTTGGTTGAATTGTTGCAAAATTTTCGAGATAGCCGTAAATCTCTAATTACAGAGGCTGTGGGGGCCGGTTTGACTCGAGCACTTTATTCGACTTTTATGACCTATTATCTGCCTGAAAATTTTTCGTATAAAGTACCTGTGTATGATGATAAGAGAGGACGATTTGTCGAAATGTTAAAAACAAAAGATGCCGGACAGTTCTCTTATTTTACTGCCCCACCCGGTGAAACTCGTGGTGAACACTACCATCATTCAAAAACTGAAAAATTTTTAGTAATCTCTGGTAATGCTAGATTTAAATTCCGTCATATGCTGACCTGCGAAGTAGTTGAAATAGATGTTTGTGGGGCAGAGCCTGAAGTGGTCGAAACTATTCCAGGTTGGGTCCATAATATCACCAATATAGGTAGTGCAGAGATAATAGTTGTGTTATGGGCAAATGAAATTTTTAATAAAATAAAGCCGGATACTATTTGGCAAAAAGTCGAGAAATAATATGAAAAAATTTAAAGTTATGACGGTGCTTGGTACCCGGCCAGAAATTATTCGTTTGTCTCGTGTAATGTCTAAACTTGATGAGCATTGTGAACAAATATTAGTACATACAGGGCAAAATTATGACTATGAATTGAATCAAGTTTTTTTCAATGACCTTGGTGTGCGACAACCAGATTATTTTCTAAATGCGAATGGCACGCCTGCTGAAACAATTGGTAATGTTATTATTGAATTAGACAAATTGTTAGAGGATATCGTGCCTGAGGCATTATTGATATTAGGTGATACAGATAGTTGTTTGGCAGCAATACCAGCAAAGCGACGTAAAATCCCTGTTTTTCATATGGAGGCAGGAAACCGATGTTTTGATATGCGTGTGCCGGAAGAAATTAACCGTAGAATTGTTGATCACACTGCTGATATAAATTTAACATATAGCAGCATAGCAAGAGAATATTTGTTGCGTGAAGGTTTGAATCCAGCTCAAGTGGTTAAAACGGGCAGTCCACTTTATGAAGTGATTAACTACTATATGACTGAAATAAAAGCTTCTGAGATTTTACAAAAATTGGTTTTGCAAAAGCATAACTATTTTTTGGTAAGTGCACATCGGGCTGAAAATGTAGACTCTAAAGAGAGGTTGACGGATTTGGTTGATACTCTAAATGCTATTGCCGAAAAATATAGCTTGCCTGTTATTGTGTCAACTCATCCAAGGACGCGTAAACAAATTGAAAAATATGGTTTTATCTTGAATCCTCTTATTCAGACTTTGAAGCCATTTGGTTTCCATGATTACATGTGCTTGCAAATCAACTCTAAAGTGGTTTTATCAGATAGTGGAACCATTAGTGAAGACTCTTCCATTTTAAATTTTCCAGCAGTTAACATTCGTGAGGCACATGAACGCCCCGAAGCCTTTGAGGAGGCAAGTGTCATGATGGTGGGATTGCATAAAACTAGGGTGATGCAGGCATTGCAGATATTAGAACAGCAGCCCAGAGACGCTGAACGGCTATTAATGCCGGTAGCAGATTATAGTAATCCTAATGTTTCTGATAAAGTTTTACGGATAATAATAAGTTATACCGATTATGTGAATCGTGTTGTTTGGAAAAAATACTGAATGTTTTGCCGATGAAAATCTTATGTGTTTTTTCAAAATATCCTGCAGGATCTGTTAATACGAACATAACTAAAGATCTTGCTTTGGCTTTAAAAAAGGCTGGCAATGAGGTTTCGATTGTTACTATTCTAGAAAGAAAATATAAGAAAAGAACTCACGTTGATATTGAGGATAGTATGGATGTGTTGCGTGTGAAAACGGGCAATATGTTTAATGAAGTTTCAAAATATGAAAAATTTATTACTACATTATTGTTGCCGTATCAAATATATAATGCCGTTATAAATAAATTTTCTGAAAAATATTTCGATTTAATTATAACACACACACCCTTTATATCAGATGCAAGGCTAATTAGTAAATTAAAGAAGAAATACAATGCGAGAGCCTTGTTATTACTCTGGGATATATTTCCACAAAATGCTCTTGATATTGGTATTCTGAAAAAAGGGTTGTTGTTTGATTTCTTGAAGAAAAAAGAGTGTCGAATGCTAAAGACCTATGAGTTTATAAACTGTATGTCTAATGGGAATAGGGATTATTTGTTAAAGCACTACACTTTTATTACGCCAGCGTCACTTATTGTTAATTATAACTGGGGGGTTGTGATTCCAAGCTCTATGAACAGTAAGCAAGAAATCCGTGATAAATTTGGTTTTGATATGCAAGATAAACTTTGTGTTTTTGGTGGGAATGTTGGTTTGCCACAATGTATAGACAATATCTTTGAACTGATTAAATGTACGAGTTCTGAAGAAAATGTAAAATTTCTTGTTGTTGGTGCTGGCACTGAAGTGAATAAATTGCAATATGCTGTTGCAGCACATGAGTTAGTTAATGTGTTTTTTTATGAGCACATGCAACGAGCGATGTACGAGGAGTTAATTAGCTGCTGTGATTTAGGGTTAGTCAGCCTAGATCCACGTTTTACTGTTCCCAACTTCCCATCGAAAACAACTGATTATTTTAAATGTAGTTTACCTGTCTTTGCAATGCTTGATAGAGTTGCTTATCAGGATTATGGGAGTTTTTTAACAATACAGGCTAAAGCGGGTGTTGCTGCACTAGCTGACGATGCCCCAAACGCATCATCACTGCTAATCTCAATGTTGAATAATACGGATGCCCTTCATGAGATGGGAATGAATGCTCGTTGTTTCTTTGAACTGTATTTAAATGTAGATGAAGTTGTTAAAAATATATTAACTACAACAGCACTATAATAATTCACTTTAGAGCCTGCTTGTTGCCACATGCTAACCTCTCATTATTAGATAGAATAAACTGCCGCGTGTTTATTGCTCCTAAGTTGCCTGTGCTTTAGCGGCCTTGATTTATGCAGTAATATTACCTGAATCCATGTTAGGTATTTACAAGCTAATATTTTTCTTACAGTTTTAGCGTGATTTATATTGTGTTCAGGAGCTGCGATGGGAAATGAGTTTTATGCTATAATCTTTTATAGCTTTTATCTTAACAATCGACAACAGAGGGGGCTATATGAATATATTAATTACTGGTGGTAGTGGTTTTATTGGCTCTTTTCTTGCCAAACGATTAGTGCTTGACGCCTATAATGTTGTGGCAACTTTGCGGGGCAACAAGCAGCTAGCTGAGAGTAAGTTAAACTTAAATTTTGCTAGGGTTGAAAATATTTCGGCAGAAACAAATTGGAGAAATATTCTAGATGGTGTTGACACCGTAATCCACACCGTTGCCCGCGTGCACCAAATGCAAGAAAGCAGCGAAGATCCCTTAACCGTATACCGAGAGGCAAATACTTTTGCGACAAAAAATTTAGCCGAGCAAGCCAAAGCTGCAGGTGTTAAACATTTTATTTTTCTTAGCAGTATTAAAGTGAATGGTGAATCAACCTCAAGCAAGCCCTTTGACGAACAAGACACGCCAAATCCACTAGACCCCTACGGTCTTTCAAAGCTGGAAGCTGAACAAGCTTTAATAGAAGTCTGTAAAAATTCTGACATGCGTTATACGATTTTACGTTTACCTTTAGTTTATGGTGTTGGTGTTAAAGCTAATTTCGCTAGCTTGGTGAAGCTCGTGCGTAAGGGCTGGCCTTTGCCTTTAGGCAGTGTTTATAATAAACGGAGTATGTTGTATTTAGGCAATTTTATTTCAATTATTAGAGAGTGCTTAGTGAATGCTAATTGCTTTGATCAAACCTTTTGTCTTAGCGATGCAAATGATGTGTCAACTACTGATTTAATCCGCTATATCGCCATGGCATATCAAAGCAAAACGAAATTACTTCCGGTACCGGCAGTTTTTTTTAGATTATTGGGTAAACTAACCGGTAAATCGGCAACCATCAAGCGCTTATTCGGCTCGCTGCAAGTCAATTCTGGCAAATTACGCAAAACACTGGATTGGTCCCCTCCCTATACGGTAGAATCAGCTCTTGTTGAAATGGCTCAGCAGGAAAAATCTACCGGAGTTTAAATGATTCTCATCGCCAGCTAATCACGGCACGTGAATGTAAATCAATCACCACTGCTAAATATAGCCAACCTTCTTGTGTATGGATGTAGGTTATATCAGCGGCCCATTTTTAACTAATGGCGGTGGTGACAAAATCACGATTGAGAATCTTGTCATATATTGGTTTGTTATGCTCCGAATCAGTGGTGACTTTAAACTTACGTTTTGCCAATGCCCGTAAACCTAAGGCTTTCATGCGTCTGGAAACACGATTTGTATTGCAAGGCTCACCTACCTCTTGTCAGTCCAAGGTAATGCGCGGTGAACCAGCTCGTTGATGAGCTGCTCCAAATAATGCACTAATCTTGATATCTAAGCGCCGGTTGGCTAATTCGCGATTGCTTCGCTCACGCTTTAACCAGTCATAGTAATCACTACGGCTAACGTCAAATAACTCACAGCATAGTGTTATTGAAAATGCCTCCTGATGGGCTTTGATAAAGGCATGCTTCATAGTGACTCCTTCGCGAAGTATGCTGCCGCCTTTTTTAGGATAGCTTTCTCCTGCTCTAGCCGTGATAGTTGCTTACGCAACTTACGATTTTCTTCCAACACGTTACTAACGCTTACAGAGACTTCCTCGCCTGACGATAATGTATAAGCCTGCTCATCCTGAGCTTAGGGCTAGCTTGATGGCTTCAGCTTTATATTCTGGGGTATAAATTTTGATTTTTCTTTGGCCTTTTGCACCTCTTTATTTTTCATAGTTTAACAAATTGGCGTCCGTTTTTTTAGGGGAGGATTAGTTTCACTGCATCCAATTTTGTGTTATTTTCTACTCGAGAAGCCATTTTCGTTCTCCCGTTTTATGATCTCGACAATCTTATTGTAGGATAACTTCTTGGCTTGTCGCTACCAAATTTGAATTTACAGAAGAAACTGTACACTACCCCGTTGGTTTAGTTATAATATATCTAATTTGAAGAATTTAAATATAAATAAATACGGAGATAGGGTTATGAAAAAACATTTAATTTTGGCTGTGTATATGATAATGCTTAGTGTATCAGGTTCCGTTTTTGCTGATTCGTCTCAAGCTGGTTTTGAGTTTACCAATACCTCAGGCTCAACGCCTATCAAGGTGGACTGCACAAAAGGCTCCTTTGTTTTGGAAGCCAATACAGGAAGACACTTCGATTTTACTGATTTTGGTGAAAAATTTCTGACTCAGAAAAATCCTCAAATGGCAGGTTACTATAATGGCAGCTGCATTATAAAGCGTTCTAGCGCCAACATGGTGACACTTGAAATTGACACAAAAATGTTAGGAACATTAGGTGATGTTAGTTGTTCTTCTGGGGGGGGATGTGGCATCATTATCCAAGGAAGTGGCTCACCGTATGTGAGAGTTAAAATGGATAATCCTTAATCATATTACACAGGTTAGCTATCAGTTAGGACACCGCTTGCTCTAAATCATTGAAGATATAATTATATAACTTCGGTTGTAGCGGTTGCCTGATTAAAGAGTGCTTAATGAATGCTAATTGCTTTGATCAAACCTTTTGTCTTAGTGATGCAAATGATGTTTCAACCACTCAGCTCATCCGTTATATTGCTATGGCATATCAAAGCAAAACGAAATTACTTCCGGTACCGGCAGTTTTGTTTAGATTGCTGGGTAAACTCACCGGCAAATCGGCAACCATCAAACGTTTATTCGGCTCACTGCAAGTCAATTCTGGCAAATTACGCAAAACACTGGATTGGACCCCTCCCTATACGGTAGAATCAGCTCTTGTTGAAATGGCTCAGCAGGAAAAATCTACCGGAGTATAAATGATTCTCATTGCCAGCATAATTAGCTTTTTTGTAAGCTTAATTGGGGTTCGCATTTATACGGGGTTAGCGCGCAAAAAAGGGTTGTTAGATATTCCCAATGCACGTTCTTCGCACACAGCGCCAACGCCACGTGGTGGTGGTATCGTGTTTATTGTACTCTGGCTGATAAGTTTGTTCGTGTTTTGGCTCAGTAGATGTATAAATGGCCAACAATGCGCGTTATTTTTTATTCCTAGCCTACTTATTGCGGCGATTAGTTTCATTGATGACAACATCAGTTTGTCCGCCCGCTGGCGTTTTGGCACACAATTATTTGCGGTATTAATTGCCTTAGGTATTATTGGGCCCATTCCAAGATTAAGTTTGCAGCTGTTTGGCATATCATCGCTATGGCTGAATTTCATTCTCGCGCTCTTGATTTGTTTATGGTCAACCAATCTATTCAACTTTATGGATGGAATGGATGGCCTCGCAGCTAGTGCCGCGGCGATTGTGTTATCGATGCAAGCGTATTTACTCTATCGCTACGGGGCGCTTGGTTTAACTGTCATCACATGTGTTCTGGCTGCGGCCATACTCGGTTTTCTCATCTGGAACTGGCCGCGCGCAAAAGTATTTATGGGTGACGTAGGCAGCGCAACACTAGGGCTGATACTGGCTATCATTGCTCTATACGCACAAAAATTCTACAATATCCCCATCATTCTCTGGGTGATGCTCTATGGTGTTTTCCTATTTGACGCCACCATAACCTTAGTGCGGCGCTTACTACATAAAGAAAAATGGTATGAGGCACACAAAAGCCACGCATATCAACGTTTACATCAGTCAGGCTGGAGCCACTTAAAGGTTTTATTGGGATTTTTGGGCCTAAATTTGGTGATTGTTTCCTTGGTGTTCATTGCAACGTATTACATTCGCTGGACATTCGCATTAGCAGTGGTGGAATTGGTGATCTTGGGTATAATCTATTCCTGGATAGAAACACAACGAGCCATGTATCAAAAAAATGTTTAATTGGAAAAGCTATATAGTCCTCATCTACGATTTACTCACCATCCCAGTCGCCTGGCTAGGCGCCTATTGGATTCGTGAAAATCTATCCGATATCCCCCACCATCTTTTTTACCATGCCGTACTGATACTCCCCGTTATCATCTTGGTCCAGGCTATTGTCTTTTGGTGGAGCGGCTTATACCGTGGTGTCTGGCGTTTCGCCTCATTGCATGATTTGCGGCGTATTTGCCAATCAGCGGTGATAGGCGCGATATTAAATCTATTTGTCATTTATTTTGTAGTACCTTATCTTTATACGCAGATTAGTATGCCACCACGCTCTATCACGTTGCTTTACATCATGTTGCTGGTTTTCCTGCTTGGTGGTGCGCGTTTGATTTATCGTGCTTTTCGCGAATGGCGGTGGTCAAAGGGCACCCGTGAAAAAGTGCTTGTTGTGGGAGCGGGTTTAGCGGGGGAAGCCTTGGTTCGTGAGCTTCGCCGTGATCATAAGCGCATTTATAATCCTGTTGTGTTTGTCGATGACAAACCTAGCAAGCAAGGTATGGAAATTTTTGGTATTCGTGTGCGTGGCTGCATTAATGATATACCAGAGCTGGTAAAAAGTTACGGAATCAAACAAATCTTCATCGCCATTCCTAGTGCCCCGGGTAAAATGATGCGCCACATCGTTGATATTTGTGGGCAAACCGCTGTGCCTTATCGCACTCTGCCGGGGTTAAGCGCTTTGGCCAAAGGCGAAGTGACCATACAAGATTTACGTGACGTTTCCCTAGACGATTTACTTGGCCGTGAAGCGATAGATTTTGATAATGTTGAGTTGCAACATGGATTCACTGGCAAACGCGTGCTGGTCACCGGCGGTGGCGGTTCTATCGGCTCTGAGTTGTGCCGACAGTTAAGTCATTTTGCGCCCGCTTCACTTATGGTTGTTGAGCATTCTGAATATAATCTTTACGCCATCGAAATGGAGCTTAGGCAAAAATTTCCAAAGATTAAATTTCTTCCCTGCTTACAATCTATTACCAATGCAGCGGCTATTGACCGTTTATTTACATTTTACCAGCCACAAGTTGTGTTTCATGCTGCGGCTTACAAGCATGTGCCGTTACTTGAGCATCAAGCTTTGGTGGCCGTTAATAATAATATT
>JAWUVP010000081.1:0-31787 GCA_034112285.1 Gammaproteobacteria bacterium | reverse complement strand
CGCTGGTTGAGCCGTCGGCAAAATATTTCCCGCTCACGTCAATGCCTTGGCTTTGGTATAAGCCTGCGCCGAGTTGAACGCGTAATGGCGTTTTAAAGGTGAATTGCACGCCGCCTTGTAGGCCGACGTCAAAGACGGGGGCATTTTCTTGCACACTAAATTGGCTGCTCAGTGGCACCGTGCCAATGCTATCTAGGTTCGCGGTTTGGGCTTGGCCAACGTCAGTGATAAGCCGGCCCACACTGCCGCTTAGGTAATACTGCCCGTTCAAAGGAAGTGCTAATGCGTAGTGACTGCTGGCAAAAAGAAGGGGGAGTATAAAAAGGTTGATGAGCGCGTGTTTTTTTTGCATGGGGTTAGTGTCCTTACCTTGGTTGATGCAGGGCGCAGAATAATAGAAGTTTAGTGAGCTGTCAACTTCTCGGGTGCAGGGCGGGGCAGGCCAAGATCATCTAAATTAAATTTATATGAAATTTATTTATCACCACTTGACTTGAATTTGATCATTTTAAACGCAAAACTTTTGAAAAAGTCTGTCTTGTTTGAAAATTGAAGTAATAAAGTTTATTAGAATTATTTTTTTCGGGCAAAAAAGCCTTTAAAACTTTTATTGTTCGCTGTATCTTATGAATCCGTGAGCAAGCAAACTGCTGATTCAGTAAAACTCTATTAATCTCATGGTTTTGTTTACTTATAAGCCAAATTTCAAGCATTGCATTCAAGTAGATTTTAATGGAATTAAATTAAATTTAGATTAGGATCCCTGCCAATGCTATGAAATTTTAGGAGGAACGCTTTAGAGTATGCTATTATTTAATTAACAATGTATTCGATGAGATGACCGATTCATGATAGATAAACAGGGATTTCGACCTAATGTCGGGATTATTATAATCAATAAACATCAAGAGCTGTTTTGGGGAGGGAGAATTGGTCAACAAGATGCTTGGCAATTCCCGCAAGGCGGCGTTGATGATAATGAAGAGCCTATAGAGACACTTTACCGCGAGCTTTACGAAGAAGTAGGGTTAGAGCGTGGCGATGTGAAAGTCTTGGGTGAAACCTCTAAATGGTTGCGCTATCGCCTGCCCAAAAAATACATGCGCTACTACTCCAAGCCGCTGTGTGTGGGGCAAAAGCAAAAATGGTTTTTGCTTGAATTGCTGGCCGAAGAAAGCAAATTTAACTTCAACTGTGAAGCAAAGCCCGAGTTTGACCGCTGGCGCTGGGTTGACTACTGGTACCCCATTGATAACGTCATAAGCTTTAAACGCAAAGTTTACAAACAAGCCCTAGAAGAGTTTCGGCCCATCGTTTTTGGCGAATAATTATAGCAAGGAGCAAACATTATGTTACGTCCGTTAAGACGCATCATCGAAGAAATGGAGAGTGCAGAAAGCTTAGCTGAAGCACTCGACATTTTGGTGCAGCGGACGAGGCAAGCTTTAGAAACGCAATCTTGCTCGGTGTTTGCGGTTGATATTATCAACCATGATTACGTGCTGATGGCCACCGATGGCATGCACGATAAAAGTCTGGCTGGATTGCGCTTTAAACCGCATCAAGGCTTAATTGCCATTATCGGCGATCAAGAAAAACCCCTCAATTTAGAAGACGCCCCCAGTCACGCCAGCTATTTTCGCCTGCCAGGCAAGGCAGAGCGCGAGTTTCATGCTTTTTTAGGCGTGCCGATTATTTACAACCGGCGTTTGCTGGGTGTGCTGACGGTAGAGAGCAAAGAAACGCGCCGTTTTGAAGAAGATGAAGAAGCTTATTTGGTGACCTTAGGCACGCAAATTGCGCCCTTTATGGCGCGCGCCGAAACCCATGAAATCATCAGCCAACAAACCGCTGCCGAAGCGCACGACGACACGGTATTGCTGGGTATTCCCAGTGGTAAAGGGGTGGGAATAGGGCAGGCGGTTGCGATTTATCCTCCGGCCGACTTAGACGCGGTGCCCGATAAAACCATTGAAGATATCCCCGCTGAAATTGAAATTTTAAAAATCGGTGTACAGCGCACGCGAGATATTATTGCCGACTTAGGCTCGCGCATTGCTTCATCTTTGCCTGAAGCTGAGCAAAATTTATTTAATGCCTACCTAGGGCTGCTCGATGGCGACAGCATTGAAAAAGACATTATCGAAGAAATTGAGCGCGGCCAATGGGCGCAAGGCGCGTTAAAAATTGCGATAAAACGTCGCGTGCGCCAATTTCAAGAAATGGATGATCCGTATTTGCGCGAACGCGCGAGTGATATTCGCGATTTAGGCCAACGTATTTTAGCGCGCCTGCAAGCGCTTGATGTTCAAGATATTGACTACCCAGAACGAACCATCTTAATTGGCGACGAATTATCGGCGACAGATTTAGCCCGCGTGCCCCCAGCAAAATTAGCGGGCATTGCCATGGCCAAAGGATCGGCCAATTCGCACGTAGCTATTTTAGCGCGCGCCCTAGGCGTGGCCGCTGCTACCGGCGTGGCCAACTTACCGTATGGAAAATTAGCCGATACCGAATTGATTATTGATGGTTATTACGGCCATGTTTACATTGCGCCCACGCCGGCGCTGCGCCAAGAATTTTTACTGCTAGCCGAAGAAGAAAAAGAGCTAGATGCCAGCTTAAATGAGCTGCGTGATTTGCCGGCAGAAACCCCGGACGGTCATCGGGTGAGCTTATTTGTTAACATTGGTTTAGACGCCGATGCCAGCGCCGCGTTAGCCGTGGGCTCAGAAGGCGTGGGTTTGTTTCGTAGCGAAGTGCCGTTTATGACGCGCGATCAATTTCCGTCGGAAGAAGAGCAGCGCGTGATTTATCGGCAAATTTTAACCACGTTTGCCCCGCGTCCTGCCATTATGCGCACCTTAGATGTTGGGGGTGACAAAGCGTTACCGTATTTTCCTATCGAAGAAGACAATTCCTTTTTAGGCTGGCGCGGCATTCGTATTAGTTTAGATCAACCCGATTTATTTTTAGCACAAGTACGCGCCATGCTACGTGCTAACCGCGGCCTGGATAATTTAAAAATCATGCTGCCCATGATAAGCAACGTGCATGAATTTGATGAAGCCAAAGCGTTAATTTTGGAAGCGCACCGCGAAGTTAACACCGAAGAATTTACACCGCTACCCGACATTGGCACTATGATAGAAGTTCCTTCGGCCGTTTACTTGTCACGCACCCTGGCGCGCAAAGCCGATTTTTTATCGATTGGTAGTAATGATTTAACGCAATACATTTTAGCGGTAGACCGCAACAATCCTCGCGTGTCAGGCATTTATGATTCTTTGCATCCAGCCGTGTTGCATGCCTTACACCAAGTGGTTCGCGCCGCCCGTTTAGAAGGCACGCCTGTGGGCATTTGTGGCGAAATGGCCGGCGACCCGATAGTCACCGCTATTTTAGTTGCCATGGGGTTTGATAGTTTAAGCTCATCGCCGGCAAACTTTGCGCGAGTGAAATGGGTTATTCGCCGTTTTGCCTACCATCAAATGCGCAATATTTTAAAAGAAGTCATGAAGTTTGAAGACCCCGCAGATATTCGCTCCTATTTAGAAGAGACGCTAGAATACGCCGGCTTAGGAGGCTTAATTCGTGCCGGACGCTAATCACCAACATAAAAATAGAGCTCCATCATGTTAATGTATCTTATCTTCCCCGCGCTGGGTGTTGTGGCAGGTTTTGTTGCCGGTCTACTAGGCTTAGGCGGCGGTGTGGTTATGGTGCCAGCGCTCTGTGTCATCTTGCCCTGGTTTGGTTTTACAACTGAGATGACAATTCACGTGGCCATTGGTACCTCCATGGCAATTGTGTGCATAAATCAAGTGGCGGCGGTGCTAGCCCATCGCAAATATTTTACCGCGCTAGAATGGCGCACATTGGCCAAGCGTTTATGGCCAGGAATTATTACCGGCGCTGTTGTGGGTGCCTTACTCGCGCATAGCTTACCCGCAAAAGCGTTAACGTTGGGCTTTGGTGTGTTAGTTATTTTGCTCGCCATCAATGTTGCATTCGACGCCAGTCGCCGTGGTAGCAATAGCACGCTAGAAGTGCCGTGGGCATTACCGAACGTTTATTGGGGCAGTTTTTGGTGTGCCATCATGGGTGGCTTCAGTGCTATTTTGGGTTTAGGCGGTGGCGCGTTTATGGTGCCTTATTTGCAGCATTACCAAGTGCCCATGGCCAAATCTATTTCAGGAGCCGCCATGAGCGGTTTGCCGTTGGCCTTGATGGCCACCCTAACCTATATGTTGCTCGGCTCAGGTCACACCACACCTTTAGCCGGAAGCCTTGGCTATGTTTATTTACCGGCTTTTTTTGGTATTGTTATCACATCAATGATTTTTGTGCGCGTGGGTGTTAAACTTTCGCACCATTTATCCAGTAAATTATTACGCGTATTGTTTATTTTATTTTTACTTTTTGTTGGTATAAGGATGCTTTTTTTCTAATGTTATATTTACCTCATTTTGACCCTGTTGCTGTTCATATTGGACCTATCGCCGTGCATTGGTATGGCTTAATGTATTTGCTTAGCTTTGCGCTAGGTTGGCTGTTGGCCGTTCACCGCGGGAAAACCTATCCGGGCATTTGGAATGCAGAAGTTGTCACCGATTTACTTTTTTACGTTGCCCTGGGCGTGATTGTGGGCGGGCGCATTGGTTACATGGTGCTATACGATTTACCGGGATTAATTGCACATCCGCTGTCGTTATTTAAAGTTTGGGATGGCGGCATGTCATTTCATGGCGGTTTTTTAGGGGTATTGTGCGCTACAGGCTGGTTTTGTCGCAAATATAAAAAACGTTTTTTTGCGGTAACCGATTTCATTGCCCCCATTGTGCCAATAGGTTTAGCCGCCGGCAGGCTAGGTAACTTTATTAATGGCGAACTGTGGGGCCGTGTTACCACCATGCCTTGGGGCCTGGTTTATCCAAATGGAGGGCCGCTGCCACGTCATCCTTCCGAGCTGTATGAATTGTTGCTAGAAGGGGTTTTACTGTTTATTGTGTTGTGGATTTATGCGCGTAAGCCGCGGCCGAAAATGGCTGTGTCAGCCTTGTTTTTAATTGGCTATGCTTGTGCGCGAATATTTTGTGAATTTTATCGAGTGCCCGATCCACAGTTTGGCTATGTTATGTTTGGCTGGGTGACAATGGGTCAACTTTATTCGCTGCCGATGCTAATAGTGGGTGGCTGGATGTGGTGGTGGTCGCATTTTAAAGCACGCCAGCAATAATTAGTTAGGAGTTACTATGCAACAGTTTTTGGATTTAATGCGTCACATACAAGCCAATGGTTCAGAGCGCATGGACCGCACCGGCACAGGAATAACCAGTGTTTTTGGCTATCAAATGCGTTTTGATTTGCAACAGGGTTTCCCTATGGTGACCACAAAAAAAGTGCACTGGAAAAGTGTGGTACACGAATTACTCTGGTTCATACAAGGCGCCACCAACGTAAAATACTTACAAGAAAACGGCGTGCGCATCTGGAACGAATGGGCCGACGAGAACGGCGAGCTGGGCCCTGTGTATGGCAAGCAATGGCGTAGCTGGGAAAATGTAGACGGACAAATGATTGATCAACTGCAAACCGTGATCGACAGCATCAAAACCGACCCCTACTCACGCCGCCTAATTGTGAATGCCTGGAACGTCGGCGAGCTAGATAAAATGGCCTTACCCCCCTGCCACATGATGTTTCAATTCTTTGTCGCTGACGGAAAATTATCCTGCCAACTCTACCAACGCTCTTGCGATGTATTCTTAGGCCTACCTTTCAACATTGCCTCCTACGCACTGCTCACCCACATGGTGGCACAGCAATGTGACTTAGAAGTAGGTGAATTTGTCTGGACAGGCGGCGACGTACATTTATACGACAACCACAGCGAACAAACCGCCGAACAATTGTCCCGCAAACCTTACCCCTTGCCAACATTAAAAATCAACCGCAAACCCGATTCAATTAACGACTACACCTTCGACGACTTCGAAGTCGTCGGCTACGAAGCACACCCGCATATTAAAGGTAAAGTGGCGGTGTGATTAAATGGCGCCCGTCGCTGCGCTTTTCGCAATGGTGCCGAATTCGTGAAATCACTACGCACCTTTGCGAGGCCGAACGCAGTGCATCACCTGCTACCCTATCACCCCGCCCGTCGTTGCGAGGAGCGCAGCGACGCGGCAATCCCCTGCCGCAATCGCACTCCATTTTAAAAGTAACGTGTTATCTACTCTAAGTTGATAGTTTAGAATCATCAAAGTCCTTGGGTATGAGAGCCCAACGGCTGTTGGGAACGCTGCTTAGCTAACTGTGTCGCGACCCAGATTTTAATTAGTGCGGAGCGAGTCACACCTATTTTGGCTGCTTCGGTATCTAAGCCTTCCAATATGATTTTGGGAAAGTCGATACTAATTCTTTGCACTGGGTATCGCGTTTTTACCGAGGCAAGATCCAAATGCTCGGTGATATCTTCATCTTCAAACTTAGCATCAAATTCAGTTGCTTGTAGTTTTTTACTTTTTGATATGGTCATAATAAAGTTTCTCCTCTGTTTTTCGACTACGCCTAGCTGAAATTAGTCTTATGGCGTTGTCTCTATAAGTGTAAATGCAAGAATATAGCTTGCTATTAAGCATGCCAATTAACATAAATCGAGGCTCATCTATATTTTTAGCCTCAAATTCAACACCGGTAACACTCCACAGTTTTTCAGCTTCTTGTAAGGAGATACCGTGCTTAGTTTTGTTACTTGCAGATTTTCCAGGGCCATGTTCAAAATTCATGCTTTAATTATAGCATATGAATGTAAAAAAAGCTCAAAAAAAGCATTAAAATAAAGCGTGAATATCCTTGGATACGGCCTCGAAACCGGTGAACAATATCGTCTTTTTCATCAAATATATCCAATTTCAATCAAAAAAACCTTCAAAAACAATATCTTGACTATTCTATGTTGACAACATGGAATGGTCGAATGTATATACAACGTGATATAAACCAACGCTTAGAGAGCAACCGCTCCCCCGTGCAGCTTCTGCTTGGGCCGTGCCAGTGTGGCAAAAGCACCTTACTCTTGCAACTTGCGGCCGAAGACGTAACGGAATTATCTTTTGACGATTTACAACTGCGCCACCTTGCCAACACACAACCGCAGCTTTTTTTGCAGCAGTTCACGCCCCCTTTATTGCTAGATGAGGTGCAATACGCCCCCAATTTGTTTGCCGTAATAAAACAATATGTCGATAAGAAAAAATTCGCCCGCTTAACCTCCAAAGAAAAACTTGAAACCTGGTTTCGCCTAACCGGCTCGAATCAAATTTTAATGGACGATAACGTTAAAGAAAGCCTGGCCGGCAGAGCAAGTTATTTTTATTTGAACACCTTAACCGTGCATGAATTAACCGCGGCATTGCCCGAGCTTAGCGTGACGGAAAAATTATTCAGAGGAGGCTGGCCAGAATTGTATATACACGATGAACCGCTATCCCTCGTTCAATACCTCAACGATTACATCCGCAGCTACATAGAAAAAGACATTGTGCTAAGTGCCGGCGTGCAAAAACAAGATGCCTTCAACATTGTGTTAGGGCTGCTGGCCTCGCGCACGGGCATACTGCTTGAATACGAAAATATCGCTAAAAACAGCGATGTTAAAGCAGTGACAATTAAAGTATGGGTTAATTTGTTGCAAAGAACCGCGCTAGTGTACCGACTAAAACCCTATAGCAGTAACTTGAACAAACATTTAATCAGAAGCCCTAAATTCTATTTCCTCGACACAGGCCTAGCCGTACGTTTGCAAGGCTGGCAACAACAATAACTCCTGCTAAGCAGCCCAAACATCGGACACTTATTTGAAACCTTAGTCTTTGCTGAAATTTATAAATTTATTGAAAACTACGCTAAAGATTGACAACTGTTTTTTTGGCGCACCAAAGAGGGCGAAGAGGTCGATTTTATTATTGAGACGGCACAAGGTGACATTATCGCCCTCGATGCAAAAATGAGCCGGCAAAGCGCCCACGCTATTTCAATACCCAAACAATTCCACAAACAATTTCCTGAAGTTGAGCGAATACACCTGATAACCTTGGGTGGAAAAGCCTTACAATTGTCGAATGAATGCCATACATTACCGGTTACGGCGTTGCATGATTTTCTGCTGCACACTGTTTAACGGTAACTGACGGTAGATACTATGTTGACAACAGCCATAAGATACATTAGAAATGTAGTTGACAGGCGTATAAGGGCCACGTTATAATTATCACAAGTAGGTATATCCCCTAGTAGAGTCTAGTTACGATGTCTCTCAGGGGGATGCGATTCATTTACAATCTATAAGGACATGATCATTAATAATGAAAGCCTCAAGGCAAATACTATCATTAAATTGCTAACCGAGCAAGATGAAGCAATTCAATCCCAAAAAAAACTTTTAAATCAAAGAGAATCAGAAGTTGAATCGCTTAAATTTGAAATAAGTTATCGAAAAAATTCCTTCAGTAAGCTGTATAATGATTTAGCTGCTATTGGCTATGAGTATGAATCTAAATTTAGCGATACGCAACGAAAGATTGGTCAAGAAAAAGTGGAGCTCACCAGTGACGAAAATTGGTCATTATCAGCAGATTTCACCTTCAAAATCATATCAGAAAATCAAGATCCTAACGGGATGTCTGTAAAATCTATTGGCGAAAAATATAAAGATAAAGGCATTAAATGCCATGATAGACAGATTTTTGGACAAGTAGAGGCGCTTATCTTAGAAGAAAAAGTTTATCAAACTAACCCAGAGCAAAAAAGAGGTAGGAAATATAGAGCCTTAAGTTAGCATGAATTTAAGGCAACCAGTTAGAGCTGGTTGCCTTAATAGGTAGGAGCACAAAATAGTACAATCGAACCCGGTCAGTCCGGTCATTGTACTACTTCCCTCCTTTTTCAACAACTACAATTTAAAATTGTGGTTAGCGCGTGGATGTGGACGCGCTATTATAAAAGGAGAAATGCATGCTTGCATGTTCATTTCCATCAAGTGTGTATGTTCATACATATATTCGCTTCCGCTTAGGAAGACTCGAATCTGTGCGTGAACATTGTCGCGGTCTTCCAAGATCTCGATAACCACTGGAGCCAGCTTACGCTGGCTCTTTATTTATTCTAAAGTAAACCTTTCATCTGGACACGCATAGCGGTAGAGACTTGCTCTGATTTCTTGAAACTATTGACTTTACTCACATCAAATAAGAGCATAACAGCGCTCTACAAGCTATTTAAATTTAATCAATACAGATAGCGATATACTACAATATGAGAACTGCTTCTCGAGTTGACGCAAACCAGCCAGAAATTGTTGCAGCACTGCGTAAATGTGGCGCGACAGTACAACACCTGCATCAAGTAGGCCACGGCGCGCGAGATCCTTTCATGGCTTTGCTAGTTGCTAACCTGCATATGAAATTAGTAAAGTGAAAGAGACACCTTTCTAACTCCCCATTGCGAGGAGCGTAGCGATGCGCATCAAGGACACAGGTTAATCTCCTGCCGAAGTCGCGCTCCAATTGAAAGAATACAAATGCTACAGAAGACTGCCGCGTCGCAGCGGTCCCGTGTTCGTGCCCCCCCCACAAGCCTACATATATCAAAGGAATAACCCATTTCTCTTCTGCAAACCATAACTCCATGATATTATTCAGGTATGAAGAAAAAACACATTATTTTAGGGACAGCGCTGCTATTAAGCCTCTTAACAGGCTACGCTGCCTCCCCAGTAAAAAACAATAACAGCAATAAACCCGCTCTCCAAGCGGCCCCCGTTACTCAAGTCGTTAAAGCCGCGCCTGTCGCGCCTGTAGCCACTCCTGTAGCAACCACGCCCGCTATCACCAAGCATATGTGGAACTTGCAAGGTGTTGATATTAAGCAAGTTGTTACCGAAATTTCGCGTGAAACCGGTAAAAACTTTATTCTCGACCCGCAAGTTCAGGGTAAAGTCACCATTATTTCTAGTCACCCGATGGGGCCGCAGGAGAGTTACCAAGTCTTTTTGTCTACCTTGCGCGTGCTGGGTTATGCGGTGGTGCCGGATGGGGTGGACCTAAAAATTGTGCCGTCGCGTGATGCAACGAATCAAGCTTTACTCGCCACCGCGCAAAATCCAGGCCAGGGCGACCAGGTGGTGGTGCGAGCCATTAGCTTGCGATATGTTTCAGCTATGCAGTTAATTCCTGCTTTGCGTCCCCTTTTGCCGACCTGGGGTAATGTGTCGGCTTATTCGCCTTCGAACACTGTGATTGTTTCGGGTACGGCTGAAAACGTGCAACGCATCGACCAAATTATTCAAGAAGTGGACACGCCGGCTGCCAATGGTATTGACGTGGTGCGTTTACAACATGCCGTGGCCGATGATTTGGTGAAAGAGCTCAATAAATTGATTTTAGCCGCCCGCGCAAACGGCGCAGGCACCTCGGCCACACTGAGCGCCGATGAGCAAAGTAATAGCATTTTAATTAGTGGCGACAGAACCAGCCGGGTGCGTTTAAAAGTGTTAATTGCCAAAATTGATGGCGAAGATGCCAGCGGGAACAACAACACCCAAGTTATTTATTTGAAATACATTCAAGTAAAAGACATTCTGCCGATTTTAAAAGGCATGGTGCACCAAAGTGTTTCGTATAGCATGAGTTCAGGTGGGGGCGGTGGTTCATCGAGTTATGGCTCTTCAGATTCAAGCGGCGGCAGTGGCAGTAGCCTTGGGCAAGCCAGCCCACAATTTCAGGCGGCGGCCAGCAGCCAAATTAATAACGCGACGTTAAATAGCGACAGCGGTGGTGCTAGCGATAAAAGCAAAACAACCATCGTGGGTGACGTGACCAACAACGCCTTGGTGATTACCGCCGACCCAACTACTATGATGCGTTTGCATGATGTCATTAACGCACTCGATGTGGCACCTAAGCAAGTGCTCGTGCAAGGCGTGATTGCCGAAGTGGACGCTCAAACCGCGCAAGAAATTGGCATTCAGTGGGGTACGGGTGGTACCGGCCAATCTGGCATGGGCGTGTCAGGTGCAGCATCGGCCTATAGTTTCGGTGGCGGCGGCATGGGCGTGGGCTTTTTGAAGTCGGGCGATATGCGTGCGTTGATAGCGTTGCTTTCAACCGATACCAATTCAAATATCGTTTCCACACCTTCAATTACGGTGTTAAACAATTCACCTGCTGACATTGAAGTGGGCAAAAATATTTATGAAACCACCGGCAGTTATCAGCCTGGTTCAGGCAGTCAAGAGCAGCAGCCTTATAACACCTTTAGTGAAAAGCAAGTAGGGTTAACGCTCAAAGTGATTCCACAAATTACCGGCAGCGGCGCGGTGCGTTTGATTATTGATCAACAAAATTCATCAGAAGTGGACGATGCACAAGTGACGGAAGCCAGCCCGAATAAGCCAACTACCGAAGAAAAAATTAATACCCAAGTGATGGTGAACGATGGCCAAGTGTTGGTGCTGGGTGGATTAATTAATTCGCAAGATAGCCAGGTAGTGAATAAAGTGCCTATTTTAGGTGACATTCCTGTGTTAGGACGTTTGTTTCAAAGCCGTGGTACACAAACCACCAAAAAAGATTTAATGATATTTTTACGGCCAGTGATTATTCAAAACAATTCACAGTTAGACAATCTAACCAAGAATCGTTATGACTTCATGCGCGATGTGGCTATTTTAAATGGCAATCATATGGGCAATTTAATTGCCCAGTCCAAATTGCCTAGTCGCCAACCTGCCGCCCTTCCTTCACCGTTTAGCGGGTAGGTTGTAATGGAAAGTGTGCCAACTATTCCTTACAACTTTGCCAAACAACACGGTGTGGTGTTGCAAGCCGAAGCTGATAAGCTCACTATTTTACATAAAGACACTTTAAGCCCTTTCGTGCTGCTTGAACTCCGTCGTTTTTTGCAACACAAATTTGAGCTGCAAGCCGTTGCCAACGAACCCTTTCAACAAGCCCTAACGCAAGCCTACAACTCCGCTGGCGGCACCGCGATGCAATTGGCCGAGCATATGGAAGACAATGCCGACTTAACCAGCTTGCTAGAAGACTTACCCAAGCACCAAGATTTACTCGATAGTGATGATGATGCGCCCATCATCCGTTTGTTAAATGCTTTGTTTAGCGAAGCGTTAAAATTGGATGCTTCAGATATTCACATTGAAACCTACGAAGAAACGTTAACCGTACGTTTTCGTATTGATGGGGTGTTGCGTGAAGTGATTAAACCGCAACGCGTGCTCGCGCCCATGGTGGTTTCACGCATTAAAGTGATGGCAAAATTAGACATTGCCGAAAAGCGCGTGCCACAAGATGGCCGTATTGCGCTACACATTGCCGGGCGCAACGTCGATGTGCGGGTCTCAACTTTGCCCACTAATCATGGCGAGCGTATTGTGATGCGTTTGTTAGACAAAAATAATGCGCAATTAGATTTAACCTCGCTCGGTATGGCGGCGCCCGACTTAAAACTCATGACGCAATTAATTAGTAAACCACACGGCATTATTTTGGTCACCGGCCCCACCGGTTCGGGTAAAACCACCACGCTTTATGCGGCGTTAACACAATTAAATGAAAGCACACGCAACATTTTAACCGTTGAAGATCCTATTGAGTATGATTTGCCGGGCGTGGGGCAAACCCAGGTTAACACCAAAGTCAATATGACCTTTGCCAAAGGCTTGCGTGCGATTTTGCGCCAAGATCCCGACGTGGTGATGGTGGGTGAAATTCGTGATGTGGAAACCGCAGAGATTGCGATTCAAGCCAGCTTAACCGGCCATTTAGTGTTATCAACTTTGCACACCAACAGTGCGGTGGGCGCGGTGACGCGTTTAAATGATATGGGCGTGGAAGCTTTTTTACTTTCAACCAGTTTAATTGGTGTGGTGGCGCAACGCTTGGTGCGTTTGCTTTGCCCAGCGTGTAAACAACGTTTTACGGCTGACGAAAACCAATGCGAATTACTCGGCGTGTCTGGCAACAACCCGCCAGAAATTTATCAGGCTAAAGGCTGTGAAGAATGCGCCTTCACCGGCTACAAAGGCCGTGTGGGAATTTACGAAATGTTGCCTATTGATGACACCTTACGCAGCATGATTCACGATCGCACCGCAGAATTAGGCATTGAAAAATACGCCCGTTCACGTTGGCCCAGCATTCAATCGGACGGCATGCAAAAAGTGCTGGCCGGTGAAACAACCTTAGAAGAAGTTTTACGCGTCACCAGTGTTGAGATTTAAATGGCAGCCTATAGTTACACAGCTCTAAACCGCGAAGGCAAAAAACAAAAAGGTGTTCTGCAAGGTGATTCTGCCAAAAGTGTTCGCGCCGATTTGCGCGCCCAAGACTTAACGCCGTTAGAAGTTGAAGTGGTGAATCAGCAGTCAGCTAAAAAAATATCTAGTTTTAGTTTAGGCAATCGCAAAATTTCTGTAGCCGAGCTGGCGTTATTAACCCGCCAATTTGCCACCATGCTTTCTGCCGGCATTCCGTTAGAAGAAACCTTGTTGAGTGTGGCCGAGCAATCGGACAAGCCGCGCATTAAGAATATTATTATGGCGGTGCGGGCGAAAGTATTAGAAGGTCATAGCTTAGCCACCGGCTTAGCGGAATTTCCACAAGTGTTCGACAAGCTTTACCGCGCCACAGTTGCGGCAGGTGAAAAAACCGGGCACCTGGATAAAGTGTTAGAGCGGTTAGCCGATTTTGCTGAGCGGCGTTATGCGGTGCGCCAAAAAATTCAGCAAGCCATGATTTACCCCAGCATTATTATCTTAGCGTCCATTAGCATCGTGAGCTTTTTGTTAACCTACGTTGTGCCAAAAATGGTGGGTGTGTTTCAACAAAGTGGGCAACTGCTCCCCACGGCAACGCGTATTTTATTAGCGATTAGTGGCTTTATTAGCAGCTCAGGTTTATATTTAATTATTGCCCTGATTATTTTTATTGTGGTTTGGCTGCGTTTTTTAAAGCGCCCCCGGTTTAAATCTTGGGTAGACCGTTGGCTGTTAAAGGTGCCCTTGTTTGGTCGTTCAATTCGGTTAATTAACACCGCTCGCTTTGCCCACACCTTCGCCATTTTAAATACCGCCGGCGTTGAAGTGATTGAAGCCATGCGCGTATCAACAGAATTAATTAATAATACTTCCATACGTGCAGCATTATTAAAAGCGACCAAGCAAGTACGAGAAGGCATTACCATTAGCCGCGCATTAAAAGAAACGCGCTATTTTCCACCCATGAGTATTTACCTCATTGCCAGCGGAGAAGCCAGCGGCCAGCTCGACAATATGCTGGAACGCGCAGCCAGCAATCAAGAAACCCAAGTTGAGCAAACCCTCAACATTATTTTAAGTTTATTTGAACCCTTGATGATTTTAGTTATGGGTAGTATTGTCTTGTTTATTGTATTGGCTATTTTATTACCGATATTTAACATCGACCAATTTGTACACTAAGAGGAAAAAATATGAACCGAATTGCAAGCCCATCTAGCCGCGCCATACAGCGTGGTTTTACCTTGATCGAAATTATGGTGGTAGTGGTTATTTTAGGCATTTTAGCCGCGTTAGTGGTGCCTAAAATTATCGACAAACCCGATCAAGCACGACTAGTGCGTGCCAAGCAAGATATAAATGCCGTACAAAGCGCGTTAGATTTATACCGCCTCGATAGCGGCACCTACCCTACAACCGACCAAGGCCTACAAGCACTAGTCACCCAACCGACTATTACTCCCATCCCACAAAACTGGCACCAATACTTGCACGAACTGCCAATGGATCCATGGGGGCAAGCCTACCATTATTTAAACCCAGGTGTTCACGGCGATGTTGATATCTTCACTTACGGCCCCACCGGCAAACCAGGCGGCAGCGGTAAAAATGCTGAAATTGGTAACTGGACTCCACAGGCCACTTAGCCCAATGCATTATGGAAAAAAGGGTGGAGCGGGTTTCACCCTACTCGAAGTGTTGATAGTCCTGGTCATCATTGGCGTCGTTATCGCCGCGGTGACCTTGACCATCAGCAGCTCTGATCGCGGTCAAGCCGCAAAAACGGCTACAAATTTATTGCGCGCCCGTATGTTATTGGCGCAAGAACGCGCCTTAATAAAATCCAGCACGCTGGGTCTTAGCCTAAGTCAAAAGGGTTACCAATTTTATGTGTACCAAAACACACCGCCTCAAGAAGTTATGTCTTGGCAAAAAATCACCGAACCCAAAACATTAGGCTACCAAGCCTGGCCAAAAAGTTTTACGCTAAAATTAAGCCTGCCAGATATCGCCAATGCGGTCATTCCCAATCGCTTACCCCAATCCCCCATGATAGTCTTCAATCCCGGCACCGGCGTAACGCCTTTTACCCTACATATAAACGCTTTTAAAATAATCGGCAAGCCAAATGGGGAGATAAAAATTGCACAATAAAAAAATCTCTCCCGGTATCGGTGGCGCAAAAACTGCTGGCTTCACCCTTATCGAAGTCCTCATCGCTATCGCCGTTCTCGCTATTGCATTATTGGCCGTCGTCCGCTCAACCAACGTTGCTATTCGCAACAGCGAATACATCCAGCAAAAAGTCTATGCACATTGGGTCACCATGGACACATTAAGTAGTGCACAGGTCGGCCTTACCCCCATCCCTGCGATAGGCGGCACTCAATCGGGGCAAAGCGAAGTCTTTGGAAAAATCTACCCTTGGGAACTGACGGCAAAGCAAGCACCAGATTACCCAATAATAGAACTAACGGTGCACGTGTTTAACGCAGAGCGAAAACATTCAATCGATAGTGCATTTGTGTTTCTCGCTAAACCCGGAGCAAAATAATGCAGCATAAAAAACAAACCGGTTTTACTTTATTAGAAATTTTAGTCGCACTGTTTATCATAGCTATTATTGCCATCATGATCATCCGCGGCTTACAAGTGGTTATCGCGAGCAAAAACGGCATTGAGCGTAGCGCCAGCCAATTGCAGCAAGTAGAATTTAGCATGCGCCTCATCGGCAGCGACATGCGCAATTTAATTAACCGGCCCATCAAGCAAGCCGGTGGCCAAACCATCCCAGCCTTATTTTTGCACGACGATGCTAGCAATACCCTAGAATTCACCCGCGCCGGTTTAAGCAACCCACTCGCGCAGCCACGCAGCACCTTACTTCACGCTGCTTATACCTTACAAAACGGCCAGCTTAGCCGCTTAACCTACCCCGTGTTAGAACAAGCGGTCACCACCAAACCCAATAAACGCGTAATTTTAACAAACGTTAAATATTTACAATGGCAATTTGTTGGCAACGATGGCCGTTTATATACCAGCTGGCCCGCCAATAATGCACAAGGCCAAGTGTTACCCAAGGCCGTGCAACTAACAATGACGCTGCATAAAAAAGGTAAAGTTACGCGCTTGTTTGTGGTGGGCAATCAAGTGGTGAGTAATACTGCTAGCTCTAAGCCTTTATCCCCATAGAAAAACCACTATTTTACATAGCATACGAAACCACCCATTGTTCTATTGGCGCACGGCAGCCTGGACAGACGCTATTCGTTGCTACCAGGCGTGCAGTACAGCTCGGGCAAACTCCTGTGTGTCCACAGGGAAAAAGTGTTGTTTTTTTATCACTGTCCATACAAACGGGACACTTTGTGCTATTAGGCAAGGCATCTAAGCGCAACTGCTCTTTATCCTCTTCTTCGGAATTTTTTTGTGCGGCATATCTATCCAGGGTTTTTTGTTCTAAAAATTGTGCACGAAGTTGCCGTTGAGCGCGCAGATCTTCTCGTTGTTGTGCAGCCATATTAGCTTGCGAAGGTCCTGCAGGCTGCAGTTGGCGTACTGTTGCAGCTACTGCCATCATTTCTTCTGTTCGTAAAGGCACGGTTAGATAACCCGGCTCATTTACTTGTGTTACGCTAGCTATAATGGGTGGGTGGTTTCGCCTGGCGCGTCTGCGTTCACTAACTTCTTCTATTTTGTTATCTAAAGAATAATAAAGCATTTTTGTAGGCGCATGAGAGTTTGTTAATTGAATGAGTGCCGATATTGTTGTCTCAATCGCCTCAGTTTCTTGCCCTCCAAGCTGGGTTTCCACTATGGCATCAAAGTCATTGTTGGTTGCAAACTGAGCCAAGAATACGGTTGTTATTCGGCGAGCTTGTGGGCTACTTGGGTTGTTGGCTAAGAGTATTACGGGCACATGGGTATCTTGTCTGCATTGACGATAAGCTGCGGTTAATTTAGGACCTATTGTTAATAAACTTTCAGGTTGAGTCAGATCAATAATAAAGATCAAAGCCTTATAGTTTGAAGCGGCAGTAGTAATGGGTGTTTCAGGATGGTGAGCGGTGTGAAAATGATAATGTGATGTTACAAAGTCAGTATCAAAAATTCTTGTGGCGCTTTGCCTTGTTGAGCTTTGCACGATATGGTTTGAAAAGCAGTCTACATCTGCGCGGTGATGTCCTGATACTAAAATAGGGTGGTGGAAGGTTTTTTTATGAATAGGGATTTTTTGTTCAATCCTATATAGCTCAGGTTCTAATGAGGGAGAATCTTTTTTTAAGGTTAGCTGATGAAGCAAGGGTAAAAATTTGTCAACGTTAAAATTAAGCTTAGAAGATGTTTCAAGAACAACCTCAATATTTAATTCTTTGCACAGCGCTAAGGCCATTTCAGCGGTTACAACCCGCCGATGGATATCATCACACTTGGTGAGTAACAGCATGATTTTATGCTCATGATCTTGGGTGGTTTCAAGTATATGTTGATGCCAAACACGCACGTCAGAAAATGCTTGAGCAGAGCAAATATCTACCGCAATAACAAATACATCGGTATCTTTATAGTAGGTACGAGTGATTACATGATAACGTTCTTGCCCAGAAATATCCCATATCTGCAGGCTATCACCAGCATGCTTGTGTATAGCCAAGTTTACACCAATTGTTGCAAGAACATGCTGATTGAACACGCCTGTTTCTAGACGTTTTAATAATACAGAGCGCCCTGAGCCAGAATTTCCCATAGCTAATATTTTATATGTTGGCATAATATTCCCCCGTTGAACATAGGATATAATGTCAGAAAAATAAGTATACAACTTTCTTCTTCTAAATTATTATTAATCCTATTCTATACTCGCCGCGATTGAAAATGCGGGATTTCATTCGTTACTAATATTTATTAGACGATCTGCTGGTGATCGGGTTCAATGTTTATCACTTGATATTAAAATGAAATATTAATTAGACAAGTTATATTGTGAATAATAAAGGTTGGTTGGTAACGGATTAGGTTTTTTATGCTATATTCACGCCCCAATGAATGATGAGTGATTAAGCGGTGTTCGCTCAGGTACAAAAAAATAAGGGGGCAGCATGGCGTACGTACTGTGTTTTGATATTGATGATAGTTTAGCGACAGAATATTATCTTTTAAAAACAGGTGCAGATTATCATATTCATTTTCGAGGTGAACTTTATAATGATGCACGCCGTAGAATTTTAGACAAGCACAAACACGAACCGAATATACCCATTATTATCACTAGCTTTTCTGCCAGGCAGTCGTTCTATCTTGAACGCTTTAATAGCGATAGAAATATAACCATTTGGTCATGCCAGTTGTTACATGCTTTAGCCTTGCAGTTAAGTAAAGAGCTTAAGATAGAAATAATATTAGATCAATCTTGGTTGTCTGACTTAGACCCTGCGCAAATTAATTTTCAAAAATTATTAACGGAAGCTGAAAAATTAATTAATGTAAAAGTTGCCGAGTTTTTATTTGACGATGCACTTCTTCTAGCTAAAAAGCAGGGTTATTTAACCGGCGATGAATATGCGCTTAACGAAGACACGCTATCTGTTAATCAACAATTTATAAAGACTGTTCGCGCACGTCAAATTATTCATAGCGTGGTCAGTAATATAAAGTCACCCGTGTCCAGAATTGACATGGTTCTGTATGATGACCGGCCTGAATATTTGCAAGGCTTACAGGATATGCTGGCCGTTAGGGGTGTTAAGGTACAGGTTACCACTGTACTCAACAACCCATATTATATGTTGCCAGACCGTAGTGAACGGATGTTAGATAAAAATGTTCTACAAGAAATAGCAAGCTTTGATTGTTGCGAACGAGACTTGAAAAATAATTTTGAAATATGGCCTATACTGCCACCCAAGTCTGCTGTGCATGCTCATCAGCAGATTGTTCCAGAAACGCCTGGTTTAGCGGTTACAAAAATTTTCTTGCAACAGCTTACTCGACGGACAAAATTTTTACGTGAGATAGGTGCGGATATACGACACCGTGATTTTCCATTTGAGAAAACTATTTTGGAAAAAATGGGAGCAGCGAGATTTAAATGGGGACAGGGTATTTACCCTGCATTTCCTGGCAATTAAATCTAGCCTTTTTCTTGCCTACTACAGGCTACGATACGCTAGTGCTTACATGACCGCACAGTCATTTTTCTGGTGCCTTTTTTTTAATGTGCCCTGTAATGCGTGGCTGGTTCTTGCTCCATGTATTGGATAATAATAAACAAGATTGGTTTTTAAAATCTCACCTATATCTTCAAGCATGGAAAGCGCAAGTGTTTTTTTTCCTAGCTTAAATTCAGGTGTTTCAACAATTGCCTGGCAACCTTGCTGTCCAGCCATTTCAATTAATTGAACGGCCGTAATTTTACGCGCGTGAACCGGCTCACAGTTAAGCGCTATCACAATCGCCCCACACTGGCGCACGGCGCTGGCCGGTTTGAATTGTTGCTTAAACATTTTTTCCGTCAACACCTGGCTGACATCAATAAGATAAACCGTTATAAATGAATTGAATCCATTAGGATTTTTTACAATGGGAAAAACATTGAGTGCAATAGGAGTCTTCTGTTGCACAGAGGCTAAAGCATGCACTGTAGGGATAAAATGTTTCACATTCCAGTTAGCTTTTGTTGAAAGGTAAAACACGGCATTGGGCATTAATTGTTTGCTGTGTTGTAGAATGCTTACATCAGCTAATTCTCGCTCGGGCGAATCGCATTTGGTTAGCAATATCATAATGGCGGGTTTTTGTGTGGAGGGCAGCCTGGCGATGTAAGCCAAAACTTTTCGATGAAATTCTTCAGCCAATGTCCATGTGCTGGCTCGCGTTGCGTCGACGGTAATAATGAACAGCTTCGTGTCTGCAAAGTGTTCATTAGGATCGCTGGTTCGCAATGTTTGTGCAGGAATGTCGTAAAATAACAACTCGTCTTGTTCAAACGCAAGCTGTGTATAGACTAAGGCTTGCTCAGCGATAAATTCTTCGTATCTCCCTGTGGTTAAAAAATGTAGTAACGTTGAACGGCCACATTTTTCATCTCCTAGCATAACGATTTTATATCGGGGCATCACGATTCTCTTTAATTGTGTATTGCAGTATAGACAAAATAGACAAAGATGTGGCTTAAGGTCTAAACAACTTTATCGCTCTTTGTATACGCTAATTTTATAAAATATTAAGTAGACAAGGCATTTCTTGATGGAATATTTTAAATTAAAGCTCCGTATTTGCATAGTTAATAAAATTGAAACGGTTCAGTTGAAATTGTTTAAATTTCAACCGCTTTGACTATATTGATTAATTTTTTGAGTTTACAGTCAGAATCCAGGATAATAGGTTTTTAACACAAGGAGTGTCACATGCAACGTAGCAAAAAATATCTTATTGGTTTAGGTTTATTACTGGTTAGCAATCTACTATTGGCCCAGCAAACCGTTGGGATTGTGGGATTAAACAAGTTTCATTTTGGCCCATTGGAGCCCGGTAGCACTAAGCTTATGAGCGTGCAAGAAATCTGTGTTTATAGTCTTGATAGCGGCAATTACACGGTGAGCGCGATGGGCCGCACTAACAAAAAAGGCCATTTAGGCCTGGAAAATAAAGGTAAATTCGTTCCCGTTACGGTGGCTTGGGCGGGTGAAATCTTAAAGGCCAACAAGGCTTTGGCACTGTCGGGCGCGGCCACGACGGCTTTAACCGAGTGTGGTGGTGAAGGCAAAGTGGAAGTAAAACTCACTATTCATGCTCCCAAAAAATTACCGATGAAACCAGGTGATTACAACGTTGATATCCATTTTGAGTTACATCACGAAGTGGCGGCGGCCGATGCCAAACCTGCAACCCCGGCAGCCTAGCGCCCAGCGCGGTGCTGCGCTGATTATGGCTTTATTGGTGGTGGCCATTGTGTCGGCCATTGCCACTAGCTTGTTGTTTGGCCAAGAGGTTGATATACAGCGCAGTATTTTAGAAAACACCTCAGACCAAGCGCGTTTAGACACTGCGTTTGTTCCGTTATGGTGGTCTTTAGAGTGGAATAAATTAAGCCTGCAGCGCAAGCAGCAACAGCAAGTGCCCTTATGGCCACAAATCATGCCCCCACAACATTTACCCAATGGCGATAAGCTTAGCGCGAGCGTTCGCCCGGCAAATGGCCTGTTTAATCTTAATAATTTAGCGCAACCGGTGTCGCAATACCTCACGTTTTTTAGCCAATTAATACAAGTGGTTGACCCAAACATTAAGGCCGACACCGCACACCAAATAGCCTTAAATACACAACAATGGATGCTGCCCCAAACTCAGCAGAGGCCCACCCAATCTAACGCAGCGTTTCAAGCGGCCCAGCAGCCGATGGCGAGCGCTAGCGAATTGCGCTTGGTGCAAGGCATGAGCGCTGATTTATATCAGCGTTTACGGCCGTTTGTGATAGCTTTGCCAGATAAAAATATTCCTATCAATGTTAATGCGGCACCCAAAGCAATATTGATGGCGCTATTGGGCTTAAATGAGGGCGCGGCCGCGCAGGTGCTGCAATTTCGCCAGCAAAATGGGGGCTTTTTAAATGAGGCCCAATTTTCTGGGTTACGCTTGGTGCAAGCTTATATGAATGTGCCAGGCCAGGGCAGTGCCAGCTTGCAAAGCCTAGTTAGCACCAAACCGGCAAGCTACTTTTTGGTGAATAGCCAAGTAGTGAATGGCAAAAATATTTGGCAGCAAACACAACTTTTAACGTATAATGCCCAACAACAAATTATGATCACCTTACAACAAGGACCTAGCTTATAATGGCCGCCATATGCTATTTGCGCTTGCAAGACGAACAACATATAGACTATTTAATCACCGGCGACGAGGGCAGTGAGCCTTTGGCAGGCAGTGCGTTTCACAACGATCAACTGCCGGCATTCCCCGCGGGTTTAAAGACTATCTTAGTTCTCCCCGGCACCGATGTGTTGCAACTCAGTGTCAATATGCCTAAAACTCACCGCAGCCAATTAGAGAAAGCGCTGCCGTTTGCACTAGAAGAGCAATTAATTGATGAAGTGAGCGAGTTACATTTTGTGGCCGGCAAGCAAGATGATGAAGGCAACGTGAGCGTGGCCATTATAAAAAAAGCCTTGCTGACAAAATGGTTAGCGGTGTGCCTGCAATTAGGCTTGCATCCACAGCTGGCAGTGCCCGACTATTTAGGCCTGCCTTATTTGCCTGATGCCTGGCATGTTTACTTAGACGGCGAACAAGCGTTAATTCGCCAAACAAAATATCAAGGCATGACGGTCGACATTGCACAATTAGTCGATATGCTGCAAATGGGTTTACAAGCAACGGGCGTGAAAATGCCGGCAGAAATTGTGATTGATTACGATGATGCCAATGAGCATTTTGACGACGAAAGCGTAGAAGACATATCAGTACCGGTGAACATTGCTGAGCAGCACAGCTTTGGTATGGATTTAATGCAGCAAGGCTTGCAAGCCGAACCGGTGTTAAATTTATTGACCGGCGAATTTGCGGTCCAAAAATCAAAAAGCAAACTCACTGTTCTTTGGCGCTGGGTTGGCATCGCTTTTGCCGCTTGGTTTGCTGTGTGGTTAGTGGGTAGCATTGGGCAATATTATATACTTAATAAGCGTGCACAAAATGTTGAGCAACAAATTTCCGTGCTGTATAAGCAAATTTTCCCCCAAGCACAAAGCGTAAATAGCCCGCGCATTCGAATTCAACAGGCTCTAAAAAATGGCGGCACGACTTCAGGTAATACCTTGTTAACCCTGCTAAGCTTGGTGGGTCAAGAAATAAAGCAAATTAAGTCCAGCGTGATAATTAAAAATATTAGCTTTCGTGATGGAACGTTAAGCTTAGATGTGAGCGCAAATGATTTTCAACAATTAGCCAATTTAAGCAAAGCCCTGCAACAAAAAAGCGTAAGCGTACAACAACAAAATGCGAGCACGCAAGGCAAAACCGTCACCGCACGTTTAGTGATTAAAGGAGCAGGCAATGGATAAGCTACGTGAAAAGTGGTTGAGCTTGAATCCACGTGAGCGTTTATATGTTAGCGTGGCAGGTATTGTGGTGTTGGTAGCCGTTGTTTATTTTTGGTTAATCAACCCTCTTAACAACGCAGTGGCAACTACACAAAGCCAGCTCGCTTACCAACAAGATTTACTCACTTGGATGCAACCGCGCGTGCAAAGTTTACGCGGTCAACAAAAAAGTGGCCAGCAAGCCGTGCCCATTAGTACAACCGAATTATTGCCTACTATCGATCAACGTTTAAAAAACGCTGCTTTTGCTAGCAATATTGATTCAGTCACACAAAACAACGCCAACGACGTACGCATTACACTTAAAGACGTTCCCTTCGACGAGCTACTAAATTGGCTAGCAACACAATGGCAAACCTCACATATAAATGTAACCGCGTTGGACGTACAAAGAGGCAGCAAGCTGGGTTTGGTAGACGCCAATGTGGTGCTGACGGCTTAGTTTTTAGCAGATAAAAGTTCTCATTGTAGCAGCACGCACTACAAAAATAGCTCATTTACGATCAGTAAAACAAGACTATGATGATGCGCGCCCCCACAAACCACTTTTAGGTAGCTCAGCATTAAAGGTTAAGCGCTGAATAGGCATCATTAATTTTTCAAGCCGGCCATTATGCTTTACCACCAAACTATGGGGCAAAATCTTTTCAATTTTAACATTAGGCGCCAGTTGATCGCCGACATGATACAGCTTGCTGCTGCCGCCACTTAAGGCAATTAAAGCCGTTGAAGGGCCATTAACATCAGAAAAAATACCGACCAAGGTTACGCCCAGGCTGGCCAATGGTAAATCTTTTAGGTTATTCGTGTAGCCTCCCATTAAATGGTAGCTGGCCACTTGATTAATGTTTACGTGCAAAGGCGCGCGAAAGGCATCGTTTTGATTATTGGCCTGGGTTAACCAAATAACTTGCGTGGTATTCCATGCTGACCAACCAAAGCCAAACAGAGCCAGTAGCAATAAAGTGCCAGCGATAAGCGGGGTGTTGAATTGGTTGCGTAACTGGTGGAGCTGTGTTTCTAAGTTCATGTTTAGATTATAACAATATTGCGAGATAAAACGCCATTTTTATGGTATTAAAACTCCCCGGCCAAACATGAGCAAGCGCATCCTTCAAGATGCGCTTGATTTCTTGTTAATACAACCAAGAGCGCGGGGGAGTGTCAATTGTGCCGAGTATTTCTCCATAAGATTCATCATAGAACTCGCAGTTGTAAATTTTCAAGGGCCCCGTGGTGTCTGGTTTGCCATCAATGCCAGGAATTCGCGTTCTCACCATGTAAGCGCAATATTTATCGCCTATTTCTTCGATAACTTCCTCTACAGGTGTTTCAGGTATTACATTAACAACTTCCTCAGTATTTTCCTCTGGTGTTTTTTCAACAAATTCATTAGTATCCTCTTCAGAATTTACTGCGGGATTATCATGAACACTAGACTCGTTTTCTGCAATTTTAGCAACAAGGGTCGCAGTCTCTAAATATTGGCGCGCAGCAACGGTGAGGTCACGAATAATCGGCGCGCGTAATCGTTGAGCAAGGCTGTTGGTGGGTGAAATAGCTTGCCCCATAAACACTGAAATGCCAGCACGGGTTAGCGTGCCACGGTGGGTGTCATGCTGCACGCTAGCGTTAAAAGCCACGCGCTCATTAACCTGATATTCCAAGCGTAATTTATTGCCTTTGATTGTGCCACCAAAATTATAGTAGCCGATGTAGGCGTTAAAATTTTCAATACCCAAATTGTGGCCTAGCACTACATCAGTACCCGAATAAACCTGCTCATATAAAGAAACAATAGTGGTGGCTGTGCGCGATATATCACGAATTTTATGTGTGTTTTCTCCAGGGTAAAGATAAAAGTTACTTCTTAGTGACCATTCCTCAGCCAACAATTCCATGCCAATATTTACACGGTGATAATAGCGACCACTCAATGCGCGTTGGTAGTCATAAAATCCGTAAACGCCATACACCTTATCAACAGAGGCTTCTCTGTGCCCAAAACCCAAGCTATAGGTTTGAAAGAGCTTATTAAAATAACCTATTTGCGCATCCACAAAGTTTATTTGTTGATTATCTGCAGATAAGGGTATGAGGGCATCAAAAATGAGACTGCTGCCATTAAGCGTTTTTGTGTAACTATCGTTTAGGGATTGTATTTGCATAGTAATGCGAACATTATCTGATTCTATGCTGGGTTCTGCTGCGACAAGTGGCGCTAATGGCAACATAATTAATGTGCCCATGATGATCTTTTTAAGCATCTTATTCTCCTTATTATTATTATATTTATATTTATTTTTATTTATTAAAAGTATCAGTAATAAATATAGGAGTTTATTTTTTAAAATGCCATGGTGGTTTATGACTAGGTTTCGACTTTTTATTTCAGGGTTGAATTTTGATGATGTTAGTATTTCAGAAGTAAATACAGCATTCTAACGGCAAGCATATTCAAGTTTTCTGCATTCGAATTCATCGCTTCCAAGCAAGCAGAGTGATAAACAGCTAACAATACGATGCTTTGTACGGCTAAAAGGCACGCTGTTTAGTAATGTCATTAAGCTATAGCAAATATAGTTATAGCCAGCAGGTTTGCCTGAATCCACAAGGCACTATCCTAACCCCGATAAAGACTGTGATTCACTTGTGTATAATCAAAATCATGCGGTAAATTACTTTGCCTTGAAGTATTTACAAGATCTACAAGCCTGGTTGCCCCCTAACTTACCCATGGTGCAAGCAAGCTTTAAAAAACAAGCGCGCTTAGATCTTCAACGCTTGGTTTAACAAACATTTTTTAACTAACCCGGCAGTCCTTCGCGGAACAAGCGCTACCGACATTCAATAACGCATTAAAATAATCAAACAAAACAATTGAAAATAATTCATATTCATCTATACTGCATTGACTGATGACTAAATGCATTATTTGAGAATCCAAATGACAAGTTTTCGCTTACACCTTCAAAATCAGCAACTGCGCGTTCAACGCCTTCGTGGCGAAAAACACTCCTTCTCTGGCGCGCGGACGTTTAGGCTGGAGGTGCTAAGCGAATTTAATATAACCCTAGCCGATGGTAAGTCATCCGAGCTATGGGTAGAGCACAATGGTGATAGTGAGCTGTTTGCGGTGGGCGAGTTAACGCATCTGTTGCGTTTGCACACAAGCATACCGGCCTATCATTATATTTTAACCCTGAGCAGTGCTGACTTTGGTCTGCAAAAGCTAGAGCATCATCGCGTATACACCCAGCAACGTGTGCCTGAAATAGTCAGCGATATTTTTTCAAGCCTCAACATCGAAAGCGCACAACTCAAATGGCACACCACGCAAACCTTTGCCCCCCTTGTACAGCGCCGCCAACCCGGCGGCAGTGATGCCGATTTTTTGGCCGCCGTGCTCACGCAAAATGGCATTTTTTATCGCCAGCAGGCAGGCGATTTTAATTTTTATGACGACATTCAAAACATACCGGCGGGCAGTGTTAGCGAGTTGCCCTACCAATTTGGTAAAGCCTTGCAACGCAATGCCGATGCGATTATTGAGTATAGCGAGTCATATCACGTGCTCACTCAGGACATTGAGCTGCACAGCCACACCCGCAAACAAAGCGGCAATGTGTTACGCATTAAAAACACCTTACCAGGTCCACCCATAAAAGGGCGCGGCAAAAAAATTATTTGGGGTGAGCATTTTGATACAATAGAATCCGGCCAGCGTTTGCAGCGTTACTATCAAAGCGAGCTTAACAGCCGCCGCCGCCAAGTGTACGCACTCAGCAATTGCCCCACATTACAACTGGGCCAAATACTGAGCATAACCGGCGCCACCGATGCGAGCATGCAAGCGCCCCAACGCGTGATGGCACTAACACATCGCTACGAAGCCCACGACGCGCCCATTGAAACGGCTAGCGAGCTGAGCCGCAGCCAGCAAAGCGGTTACCATTGCGAACTGTTATTGATTGACGCCAGCTTACCTTATCACCTTGCGCCGGTGCGCGTGCATCCCATTGGCTTAACGTACGCCCACACCGATTCGGCAGAAGGTGTAAACGTGCTAGATAAACAGGGCAATTACCACGTTGCCCACACCGCCGATGAAAACACCCACAAACCAGGCCAAGGTAGCGCCGCGGTAACCCTAACCTCACCGTACACCGCGAGCAGCGGCGGCTTTCATTCACCATTACCCAATAACACTCCAGTTATTCTTGGCCACTTAAACAGCGATGCCAACCGCGCCATGATTCTGGGCAGCCTAAGCGATGACACGCACAACAACGTCGTCAACCACGCCAACCCAACACAAAATAAATGGCAAACCCCAGCCGGCCACACACTACAGTTTGATGACAACCCCAGCACGCCAGACATCAGCCTGCACACCCCACAACAAGCACAACAACTTCACCTGCAAAGTGGCACAACGCCGCACACCACATTCAGTAACACGCAAGGCGACATTTACTTGCACGCCGGCAGCGCATTGCTAGAAACCAGTGATGGCAACAGTACATACAACATTAAAGGCAATCATCACCTAAACGTGCAAGGTAGTTACCAACAAGAAACCGCCACCGGTGATATTGATTACCACAGCGATGACGCGTTAAACCTTCAAGCCACGCAAAACCTCATTGCCCGCAGCAAAGAATCTAGCCTACAAACCCATAGCGAGCAAAGCACGCATTTTGAAGCGGGCAGCCACATTAGCAGCTTAATCGGTGGCGATATCATTATTCAAACCGAACAAGGCGACATAAACGTGAGTGCGCACAACGGCATCAACATCATTGCCGAGCAAGGTTTTAGCCTAAGCCAAGCCGGTGGAAAAATTGCCATCGACAAAGACGACAACCTCAGCATTTCGGGCAACACTGTGACGCTAAATGCTTCCAATATTAATTTTAACGCCAACGAAATTGACGCCGGCGGCAACGGGCAAGCCGCCGAGCCGCCAAACTTTACCCCCGCCGCCAGACATTGGATAAGCGCCCAATACCTTGATAGCGAAGGCAAACCCATCAGCGATTTGCCCTACCAAATAAAAACCGACAGCGGCCAAACCTACACCGGCACCTTAGATAAAAACGGCAAGACCCAAAAACACCAAAAACTTCCTCCCGGCACGGCCACCATCACCTTTGGCAACAAGTCAAAACTCGAAAGCCAATTAGCCCAAGAGCGCACCCAGCTACAAGCCTCACTAAACCAACTGCTAGCCGCTGCCAAACAACAAGCCGCCAAAGACAAAGGCAAGCTCGACAAAGCCACCTGGTATTCCAAGGCGATGCTCTACAGCGAAGCCGCCATAAAAAACCTAGCCGAAGGCGCCGCAGACGCGACTGAGGCAGCCGGCAAAGGCATTATCCATCTTTTCAAAAACATGGCCACCGTGCAACAACTCGACGACGAAGGTCAAGCCGCAAGTATGAGCGGCAGCACCCAACAACTGGCGCTAGTTGATCAACAAATGCGTCAATTAGGCGAGCAGGAATATGGGTGGTTAAGCAAAGCCAAGCAGCAGGTAGAGTTTTTATATCAAGATGAGCAGCTGCGCCAGATGCTAGAAGGTTTTGCCGAAAGCTACGTACACAGCGAATCGGCCTTGATGCTAGACAAACAAGTCGCACACTTCGCTGGTGGGTTTGTGCCGGCTATTGTGATGTTACTAGTCACGAAAAACTCGAGTGGATTCGCCAGCGAAGTCGCTGGTGGTGAAGCGTTTGGTAAAGTGGGCGATGAGCTGGCTGAGATTGAAGCCACGTTGGGTGAGCTGGATAAATGTGAGGAGGTTTCTGGGAAGGTTGTGGATCAAGAGCATTTGGTTGAGGCTGATATTAAGGAGCAAAGAAAAAATCTCGCTAAAAACTTTTATGTTAATTCTGGTTTAAGTTCCGCTGAGGCCCTTAAACATGTTAGGGCTATTGATTTTAACTATCCTGTATCGATTATTGAGCTTACCAAGGATCAAAAAGTATATCAGTGGCAAGTACCTGGTACTTGGCAAGGAAAATATTATTCTTTGGAGAAAGTGGAGCCAAGTAAGCTTGGAATTAACCCAAGTGGTGAAGTGATTGGTGGTCGTTTGATTGTTGATAAGGATATTAAAACATATATTATCCGTAATGATGTAAAAGTGTTAAAATCCATAGCAGGTTCTATTGTAGATACTTGGTCTGTAAAAGGTCAAGAATATTTTGCTGAAGGTGGTGCAGCACAGTTGTTTTCAGTTGAAAAAGAAGAGTTTTTGGAGGTTGGTGATGAATAAAGAATATGCTCTTGGATATGTAGATGTAACAATTAATTTCGGCGAAGAGAAAAGTAATATTGCAAAGCACCCGAGTATATATAATACGGCATTACATTTTTTAGAACAAATGAGAGAGTCAATTTTTTGCGGAGAAATTGCACCTAAAGAACAAAATTGTGCTGTTAGTCTTGACTTGTATAATTCACGAGAGTTTTCTAATTATGATGATAAACTATATAGTAAAAGGTTAGGTGAATGTTCTCATGTTTATGATGTGTATTTTGGATTGCTAGATAACGATTTTGTTAAAATATTTCATAAAGATGCAATTAAAGAATTAGACAAGGCATGTAGCATTGTTAAAATAAGCCAAGCAGAATCAGAGTACAATCCGGTTTATCAGCCTATGCTGAATTTGTTAAAAGAGATGCGAAATTTACTACTTCAAGAAAAATGGCCAGATAAAAATTTTACCGTTACCGTAGATCTATTAGCTTATCTCAAAGAACATAATAATCAATTTAACGAAGAAATCATTTCTTCCATTAATGAAGCTGTTAAACAATTCGATAGTTATTTCGACTTTTTAGATCCCTCGTATCGAGCTGAATAAAGCATCGGGGTCTAGTCTTTGAATATAAACACATTAACTTTCAAGCGTTTTTGAAAGATTTGGGGTCAGGTCTTTGAATAAAGATTTGGGGTCAGGTCTTTGAATAAAGGATTTTAATTGTAAAAAACAGGTTGAGCTTTTATTCAAAGACCTGACCCCAGGCCCTCTTTGAAGGCCAGCCATATTCTGCAGAGGGTGGTGCAATACAGTTGTTTTCAACCGAAAAAGAAACGTTTTTGGAGAGTGGTGATGAATAAAGATTATATTCTTGAATATATAGACACAACCATCAAGTTAGGTGAAGAGAAAAAAAATACGGTGACGTATCCTGATTTATACATTACGGCATTAACTTTTCTGGAACAGATGCGTGAATCTGTTTTCACTGATGAGGTTTTTCCTAAAGAACAAAACTGCGCTGTGAGTCTAGGGCTATATAATGCCAAAGAATTTTCAAATTATGATGATAATCCTTATAGTAAAAGGTTAAGTAAGTGCTCCCACATATATAGAGTTTATTTTAGATTGCTAGATATCGGTTTTGTGAAAATATATTTTAAAAAAGCAATTGAAGCATTAGATGAGGCATACAGCGCAGCTGAAATAAGCCAAGCCGAATCAGAATACAATCCAGTCTATAAGCTTATACTGACTTCGTTAAAAGAAACGCGCAACTTATTACTTCAGGAAAAATGGCCAGATAAAAAATTTACCGTCACCAGGGATTTGTTACTTTATCTCAAAGAACACGAGAGTCAATTAAACGAAGAAATCATTTCTCCTATTAATGAAGCCGTTAAACAATTTGATGATTACTTCGACTACTTAGACCCCTCGTATCGAACTGAATAATATAATGTTAGCAGCCGTAAAAAAATAATGAGCCACCTGATAAAAGCTTTATTCCAATTGTCGAATTATTATTAAGATCTGACCCTGTTTCGGGCTCTTTTTGTGTTTTTTTGGGGGGAGGCGAATATCTAATAATCTAGGTTTTATTTCCACCATTTAGCCATAACCTCTAGATAATCTGCCTTGCAAGGCAAAATTATCTAGATATTACGCCCTCAAAGCAAAGATTATCTGATTTCGAGCTCAAGCCTTCAAATGCCACTCAGTTTTATCATTTTTCTTAGAGACTATTTCCCAGTCGTTGTCGTGGTATAAGTAAATAAAATGCCCTTGGCGCTCAGCTAAGCGTCTAATAGTTTAAATGTAAAATAACAGGGTCAAATCTGGATAACAGAAGATTTGGGCAAGATTTGGGGTCAGGTCTTTGAATAAAGGATTTTAATTGTAAAAAACAGGTTGAGCTTTTATTCAAAGACCTGGCCCTGTAGGATCCCCACAAATATAAGTGAGTTTCATGTTACAGCTTCCAAGTAAGCCAAAGAGTCCAGAGCCTGCCACAGGTGTAACTTACTCAACAGATGCAGCTCACCACGCCGAAGGACCTGCCAGCCAATGGTAAAG
>JAWUVP010000080.1:0-10263 GCA_034112285.1 Gammaproteobacteria bacterium | reverse complement strand
GATTGTAGGGCCGTTACCATGATAGTTACGCGCATCGTTATTAGCCCACACCAACTGAACACCTGCCGCATAGTTATTAATGATGTCGACATTATCTAAGAATAATGTGTCCGCCATCACCGTATTCGTATAGTTTATTTTCACGGCGGCAGTGCCTTCAACATCCGTACGTTTTATATTTTTATCTATGGTTGTGTTTTTAATAGTGACTCGCTTCACAGATTTTTCTGGCTCTGCGCTATTCATTGTTGCGTTGATACCCGACAACCCATTATCACTAAGGCGTGATGACATTTTATCATCACCATCCATATTGAACGTACCGGCTTTTAAGTAAACGCCGTGACCATCATTATTCAGGATTTGTGTATTGTGCAAATCAACGCTTGAATTGGCATTATCTACCTGAATCCCATGGCCTTCCCCTTGGCCAACGTTGATGCCAGAATTGTGAATTCAAGACCGAAGGGGTTCAATCTTCTGCGTTAAGTGTTAGCGGGTTAAAAATATTTTTTTGAGTGAGGCGACCAATACTCATATCGTTTTGAGCTAAGCTAAGCTAATTTTATTTTACCGTGAAGTTTAACGCTAAGCAAAGCCGTTATTTCGACGATAGAAACAGCGAATAACCCTGAGAGTAAGTTAATGGCTAGCTCTGCCGATAACAGTGCAATATCGCCCAATATTTTGTTTAGTGTTTTTCTCATGTAGCAGTTGTAAAGCGTGTTGAGAAGAATGGGTATAATAGGGCGTAAATAGGTGATTATCCATACATTTTCTGGATATCGCGTTTTAATGTTACGCACCAATAAATCCACAGATGATGATAAGCAGGCGACAGGCAGCGAATAAAATATAGTGGTAATCACAAAACCAACAGCCATTTCTAAGCGTGCCGCAGTGAGAGTATCTAGCTTTCTGGATTGAATGAGCTTATGAGCAATTGCAATTGAAAAAGCTGAGCAGAACGAGGTAATGGCTTTTTGCTGTATGCCTTCGGCCAATAAGATGCCACATAAGCTTTGTTCAATTTGGGGTAAAGATTCTGCGTTATGATGGAGGGCTGTTTGAGAATACGTGGTGTTGCGATAGCGCAGGCCATTTCTTCCCGGCTTCTCGTTGCCATAAATTGAAAAGCACTCAGGTCTTTGGCTGGGACACACCGTTATAAATTCATCTTTGGGTTTGGTTACGGGCGGCTTTGTGCTGGCAGGATTGCTCGTCATGGCATCAAAACCTTCCTTAAATATTGTTCGATCTATTTCAGATAAAGGTCTATCAGGCTCACAGTCGAAATTAACACCACTGAACATTCTGGAGCCATGCTCACAGTCTGTAAAGGAGACTAAGCATTTTTCTTTATGCATGAACTGACTTATTACCTTTTGTTGAGCAGCTGTGCGTGCTACTTCATCGTTCGCTACAGAGCTTGGCATGCACTGGTTAAAGTGTGGGGGCCAATGGCCTAGACCGAACACATGTCCAATTTCATGTATTAGTACACTTACAAAGTTTAAGCTTTTTTGGGCTGTATTTCGTCCTATGAGTTTTATGTCGACTCTAGGGGAGCTATTGGCTCGTATCGTGCCGCCATAGTGTTGCGCGCCTACATCCGTATCGGGGCCATATAGAGCCGCTAAATTTATGTCTCGAATGGCTATAACCAGCACCTTTTCTGATGGTTGCATTGTCATGTGTGCTTGGCCAAAGTCGGCCTTATTAAGTAGGTATTTTATCTTGACTCCGGTAGTGCCCAGTATTGAAAGGGCGGTTTGAATTTGTGCATGTATTTTTGGCGGTGGAATGTGAAAATCTTGCGGCATGGAGCCTATTTTGGCGCCAGGAAATGAAAATACTCCTGTTGCATCCACGAATAGTCTAGTATAACTTTCTTCAGCAGGCTGGCTAACGGTAGCGGCAAGAAGGCTGGCTTGCCTTGGTGTGCAACTTGATGGAAGCTCGCTTGTTATTCCGTGACGGCTTAATAGAGCTGCGTATTGTCTACCTTGTTCAGCTGTGATAGTGGCGCACATGGGCATAACAGCCTCGCTTGTGTGATTATAATTTGTGGATATTATAATTGACTTAACTTAACGGTATATTAATTTAGGGATTATAAAGCGCATAAAGAGCAGTAAACAGGGCAACGTCAGAGCATGGGCAAGTCTTGAATTCACAACTCATTTGAGTTTTTGATTCAAGACTTGCCCATGTTCTAACATATCATCAATAAAACAACGTATCTTTGGCGCTGTGATTTTTGTGTTTCGGTAGTAACAATAAATTGATTTTTTTTCTTGTGACAAAGCCGGCAGCACGCGCACTAACTCGCCATCTTTTAAAGCAGACTCAACTTCAAATTCAAACAGATTCACCAAACCTACCCCTTGTTTGGCAAGGGTAAGCATGTCCAGGGTGTTGTTGACTTTGAGCTTGGCGGGCAATCTTAAGGTGGCATGGCGGCTAAAGTGAATGTCTTCCCACGCATCAAGCCGATTGGCATGGCCGATATAATTCCAAGCCATCAAATCCTGTGGCGTTTTAGCAACGGCTTGTTGTCGCACATAATCGGGGGATGCGACTAGTACCTGTTTACTGTCTAAGAGTTTTTTTCGTTTGGTATAATCTGGCCCATCGACGGCGACTCCCCAAAAAATATCGACCTCTTCGCGATCGAAATCTGCAATTTGATCATTTAAATGTAAGGTGATATGAATGTCTGGATAGGTCTGCATAAACCGTTGCAAGTACGGGAGCAACATAGTTTTTCCCAAAAATTCCGTAGCATGAATATTCAAATTGCCTTCAGGTTTGGCTACCAATGCCATTAAGGTCGCTTCTGCTTGATTAACAGAGCTCATCACTTCACAGCATTGCTGGTAGAAAAGCTCTCCAGCTTCGGTTAAGGTAAAACCACGTGTGTTGCTCTCCATCAGCTTAACGTCACTTTCTTCCAGTAACTGCTTCACTCGCTTGCTCACCGCAGACACGCCAAGATGCATGACTTCAGCCGCCTTGTGAAAGCTCTGCTGTTCAACCACAGTGGTAAATGCCTTGATGTGCTCTAACTTCATTATTATTTCCTTTTTGGAAATTATACCGTAAAACATATCAATTGAAAGCTTCTTTGGACGCAATTATACTGCGAGTCGGTGTCATTAATAATATCAGGAGAAAAAATGTCGAACCCTAAAATGAACAACTGTGCCATGCTGGCGCTATTTATCGTGCTCTTAATCGATGGATTAGGCCAGGGAATTTTATTCCCATTATTAACCAAAACCTTGGTCAATCCACACGCAACAACCTTGGTAACCCATGCGTCTGCCCATATGCGTACCATTCTCTATGGGGCGATTTTAGGGGTTTATTTTCTTTGCTGGTTTTTTGGCTCAGTCATCATGGGCTATATGTCTGATGGGGCAGGGCGTAAAAAAGCACTCTTAATTTGCATGGCAGGCGCAGGTCTGGCCTACTTACTCACGGCTTTAGGGTTTATCTGCCACAGCTTGACGCTCATTTTTGTGAGCCGCGTCATTGGTGGCTTAACGGCTGGTAGCCAACCTATTGCTCAAGCATCGATTGTTGACATGAGCAGCCCAGAAAAGCTGACGCGTAACATTGGGTATATTATGTTGTCGGTGTGCATGGGGTTAATTATTGGACCACTGATTGGTTCGTTCTTAACGGACAGCAGTATCGTTAGCTGGTTCGGTAACACCACGCCGCTGTATTTTGGAGCGATTCTTTCTGCACTGAACTTATTGCTATTGGTGGGTTTCTTCCATGAGACATCAAGCACCACAGGAAAAATAAAATTAAACCTACTGGATGCCATCACGTTAATTACCGATGCGTGCAAACATAAAGCGATTCGCCATCTATCGATTATCTATTTTATGTTTCAAGTCAGCTGGGTTGGTTTTTATATGTATTGCAGCGTTTTCTTATTCAAGCGCTATGACTTTTCGATCAATCTCACCGGTTTGTTCTTAGGCTTAATTGGAATAGGCTGGGCGTTAGGCTTTACCGTGTTGGTACCTTTTTTCAAAAAAATGGCGGCCAATAAAGTTATGATTATCGGCTACGGCACCTTAGGCTGTGTTGCGTTACTCATGGTTATTTTTCATAGCCCACTGCTGGCCTGGATCTTAGTCGCCCCAGGCGCCGCAGGTACCGCTGTTGGAATATCCTATACAATAAGCACTTATTCCACCTTAGCGGGTGCCGATAAGCAAGGTTGGGTTATGGGTGTTAGCACCGCGGTTGCAGTGCTTGCCGGTGCGGTGAGTGTGGTGCTTGTGGGGCTTATTGCAGGGCTTAGTAATAATGCGCCCTTTATTGCTTGTTTTGTTGTCATGCTTGTTGGTGCTTTTATTAGTTTGTCGTTTAAGACTAAAAAGGCTTAGCAACGGAGCGAGGGCCTAAGGGGGTCAGATCTTGAAATCTGACATCATAAGTTAAGAAGCAAATAATATTTTGATGTTAGATTTCAAGATCTGACCCTGCACTCCCATTCATTAGTTTTATTATTGTGCCATGTTATTTTAACAGAATACCCATGCTTTAATATTATCCTAATGTACAGCCTTTATAATGAGCTCAATAATAATAAAAATAGAGAACAATGTATCCATTCAAACTACCAGATTCATCTGGAACATCTGCATTTAGGCGGCTTGACTCATCTGACTCTTCCCCACAAGTGCCCGTGTTACAGACTCAGCTTATTGCAGTGCTGCGAGATTTTCATGACGCAGCGGGTGCAGCCACGATATTTGATGTGACTTCACAACATTATTTACCACCACTTGTGTGGTTTTATCGGCAACTGCTTAACAATAAAATCAAGTTAGTGGAAATAACTCGTATACCTCAATATGAACAGGATAAAGATTTCAGGATATGGTTTACCGTTTTGCAAGGTTTATTGAGCGACACCTTTAAAAAACCTGAAAAGCTGGCCACCAATTTTTTATTTTTGAAGTTAGCCTATGAGAAGGGACATGCCGGCAAACCTATGCGCTGGTTATATGCAATGATGCTGTATTTGAATATCGGATTTGAATGTGAGAATCCCGATCAAGATTTCTTAAAGTTCAAATGGGCAGCCAATAGAGCTTTGGCTTTGAAATATCTGCGCGAGTTAAGCAAGCAAGGGTTTGCTTTAGCCACAGAAAGTTTAGTTAAATTGATTAACGTTGGATTTTTTCAGGAGCCTTTTCGTTGTAAAAATGAGGTTATTGAAAGGTATGCAGTAAAAGAGCACTTTGAAAATCCAGTGTATTCAAGAGAGGAGGCTATGATTTTAAACTCCGTGGACTGTTCTTTTGATACTGTTCGCTTACGTGAATTTCTAGTTATTAAAGATGATAGCAGGTGCTGGCTCATCGCACTGCTTTTTTCACCTCTGCGCTTGTTTGAGTTTTGTGTGAGCACTATTGCTGTGCAGGCGTTATTACTGGGGTTAGACAGAACAAAACCCACATTATTTCTTGAAGAGATTTTTCATGTTTATGGTTCTAACCTTGATTATTTTAGTGTAGAGAATTTGATATTACAGATGAAGATTGTGACTGACCACCCAGTAGGCGATTTATCTTTTTCAATCGTAGAGAGGCTCTATAAAACAAAAGTTGTACCTATTGCGGCCGCCGCCGCCGCCGCAGCCGCCGCCGCCGCCGCAGCCGCCGCCGCCGCTGCAGCAGTTGTTCATGCACCTATTTTAGTTCCTCCTCCGCAGGTTATTCACATGCGGCGCAGAACTTAAAAGTTATTTGATGCGAGTATCTATACACTTAGCGTGTTGAAGGAGCAGGGCCACTGTCTATTACAGGTGAAATTATGCGTGGTGCAGTAGGTGACCGCTTCGGATTTTTATTTTAGTTTAAAGGGATTGTATTTTTATGACTATGGTGAGCTATAACCACTGTTGAATAGTAAACTGAACAGATTCAAGACGTGCCCCCTGTTCTCTCAAATGAGTTGTTGATTTAAGACTTGGCCCTGATTGCGTTTATTGGAGGCTACGAATAGCTGGAAAAAGTTCACCAATTTCAACCTTGAGGGCTTTGGCTATTCTAATCAAATTCAGTGAAGCGATATTTCGCTCCCCACGTTCTATGCCACCCATATAGCTTCGGTCTATTTCGACCACAGCAGCAAAGTCTTCTTGGGAATAGCCTTGTGCCTCACGAATTTTACGGATTTGTTTACCTAGCAGTACCAGGCTTTGATGCTTTTCTTTCATATATTGTTATTATCATTTGTATGTGCTAGGATATCCACGGACTATAAGTACCAAATTGGTGGGCAATACTGTCCCAGAGTGAAGTACTTTTTATCTTAGCGATATGTTTTTGTTATTTTAGATTAGGATACGGTAAACCATAGTTAATGGCAACGTTATGCAAATAACGGTAAGTGATTTATCATGAAGCAAGGGGTAATAATGAATAAAGGTAGATTAGTCTTAACTCGAAAAGTAGGACAAAAAGTTATAATAGGGGATGATATTGTCGTAGAGATAATTCAACTTAACAGCGAGAACGTTAAATTGAGTTTTGTAGCCCCAACAAGCCTGCCTATTCACAGAGAAGAAATTTTTGCGCGAATTCAGCCTGGCTGATTGGGCAGGTGCAGGGCGGGCAGATCTTGAAATCTGACATCATAAGTTAAGAAGAAAATAACATTTTAATGTCAGATTTCAAGATCTGACCCCTATCGGTTAGTTAGCTTCGTTAAAGAACGAGTTACGTTATTTCATGACATTAATAAAGATGTGTATGCACAAGATTTAAGTACCTATGAAACTCGACGGCTCGAAAGTCGCCAGTTTCGTGATTGGTTAGTTGCTAACTTTTACGAAACAACCACCAAATCACCACGTGACCAATCTATCCGTGAAGCTCTGGTTACATTGTCTGGATTAGCGAGGTTTACTGGTGAGTGTCTTGATGTCTTTGTTCGTGTTGGCCAGCATGAACATAGTTATTATCTTGACCTAGCAGAACCAGAACAAAGCCGAGTCATTGAAATTAATGCCACTGGGTGGCAAATAATTACAAATCCCCCCATAAAATTCTTGCGGCCTGAAAACTTAAGGGCATTGCCAGAACCACAAGGTGATGGTGATATCGCTCTATTATGGCAATTAACAAATATTCCAGAAAATGTAAGATTGCTGGTTATCGCTTGGCTTGTAGAGTGCTTACGCACAGATACCCCTTTTCCCATTTTAGAATTAATTGGTGAACAGGGCAGCGCTAAAAGCACCACGCAAACCATGCTTAGAAAATTGATCGATCCTAATGCCAGTGATCTGCGTGCTGCACCCAAAACCGTTGAAGATATTTTTGTTAGTGCCGGTGTTAATTAGCTGGTTAGCTATGAAAATATTAGCCATTTATCGGCACAAATGCAAGATGCATTATGTATTTTATCTACAGGGTGCGGCTTTGCAAAACGTAAGTTATATAGTGATGCGGATGAAACTGTGATCAATGTCAAACGTCCTATTGTCCTAAATGGTATTAGTGCAGCCATTACCGCTCAAGATTTAATTGATCGCACGGTATCAGTTGAAATGCCGATCATTGACGCTTGCCTGCAAACCTCTAATTTATGGTGTGATTATAATAGCTGTCACGCCAGTATTTTAGGTGGGTTATTAACTGTTTTTGCTAATGCCTTAGCGAGTTTACCCTCTATAACGTTAGCGAAAGAAAATCATTCTCGATTAATTGAGTTTGTCTATTTAGGCATTGCCATAGCCAAAGCGATGCAATTACAAGATGATACATTTTTGACACAATTTAACGCTGCACGTCAAGAGTCTATTGCAAGAACACTTGATGCCAGCCCAGTGGCAACCGCACTTATTGAATGGTTTGATAAACGCTGTTTTCAAACAGCACAAATGCCAGTGAAAGAGCTCTTTAGAGAAATTGAGCTATGTCGCACTTACATGGTCGATGCATGGCCACGCACAGCAAAAGGCTTCGCTGATGCGATGCGTCGTGCGGCACCAGCATTACGACAGATGAATATTGAATGTCGTAGCGTAGGTAAAATTGGTAGTTATGTACACTGGCGGATCAGCAAAAAAGAATAAGGCGAGTTTAACGTCTTGAATGTCGTGCATGTCGTCACTGAAAGACATCAAGACTTGCACGACCTTGTTTAATTAAATTTATTTAACAATTAAGGAAATAGCATGTCTAAGAAACAATCAAAGAAAATTGGAAAAACAGATAAATATATAAACGATGAGCTTGCAAGAGTTAGCCTAAATGCGGCTACCAACGCCGCTGCTGTTGTATTGGAATATGGCAAGGCTTTTGGTGAACCTGATGCTCAATCATTGATAAGTGAATTATCGGGTACTATCAAAGATGTAAATAGTGGTAATATGAAGCCTTGTGAGTCCATGTTAGTTGGGCAAGCAAAAGCATTACAATCCATATTTGTGAGTTTGTCACGACGAGCTAACAATATGGAATATGTTGATAATTTTGAAAAATTCTTGCGCCTTGCCTTCAAAGCACAAAGTCAATGCCGTGCTACGCTTGAAACGCTCTCAAAGTTGAAAAATCCGCCTGTTGTCTACGCACAGCATGCCAATATTTCGCATGGCCAAGAACAAGTTAATCATCACACGAATCATTTAGCCCCAGAAACGCGCGCGCGTACACGGGAAAATAATTTTCAACAAAACGAACTATTGGACGAATCTAAACATGAGCAATGGCTGGACAGCAGAACGTCGCAAGAAACAAGCGGAGATGATAAGGCAATGGCAACCATGGAAACAATCAACAGGGGCTAAGACTCTTGAAGGCAAAAAACGTTCTTCAATGAACGCTTTTAAGAATGGGGGTTTAAGTGCTGAATTGAAACAGATTAAAAAGCTGCTTAAAGAACAAAAAGAGTTTTGCGGAACTTTTTAGCGGCATTAAATAAATTAAGACCATTTTGCTAATGCCGAAAAAATGGTTAATATTTAACCCCCAAAAATAGTTGTATTTTCTCAATCAACTTTTTTACATTAGAAAACGATGAGCATTTACTTTTTGTGACCTATGAGGCATAATTATATCCAATATAATTCCACACGCCTTAATATAAGCATAAGCGTGGCAGTTATTTTTCATAGGACTACAAGTGATGACAAACATATATTCACAAAAGGCATTAAAATTTTTTATTTCTCATCGCGACTCTAAGAAAAAAGAAGCTAAAGAACTTGCGAACTTGCTACAACCTAATGGTATTAGCTGTTTTGTTGCGCATGATTCGATTAATCCAAATACGCTTTGGAAAGAAGAAATTCATAAAGCTCTACTAACAATGGATGGTTTTATATGTTTCATTACAAATGATTATTATGAAAGCCTATGGACAAATCAAGAAGTTGGATTTGCCCTAGCGAAGGAAGTACCTATTTTTCTATATAGTTTTGATAAAACAGATCCCAAAGGTTTTAGACATGATGTACAAGCTATTAAGGGTGGCTACGAACAGCTATTTAAATGTATAACAGATAATTTTCCTCAAAACCTCTTTTTAAAACAAGCAATGATTGAAAATTTCTTAAAAGCAAAAGATGGTACATTTATGGGGGCGAAATCTCGTTTTTCAAAAATAATAGGGCTAAAATTTAATGATGCAGAAATTGATAAAATAGTAAGCGCGATTCAAAGCCCTGCGAACTATATGAATCAACTAATCTGCCTATTATATGATCGAGTTGAAGAATCATCTGAATTCAATCAATTATCGACAGAAGTATTTTATCGAGACTTGCTAGATAAGTATGTTTTGCAACAACATTCTGAAAAGCGATATATTATTGAAGCAGATAATGATGAAAGATATAAAATAAAAGACTTGTGTGCTGTCTTGCAATAGTGAAATTGGACAACGTATATATTAAATTCTCTCGGGGGCAACTTTGGGGGCAACAAGCAAACGTCTAAATAAATTATAATAAGTTAATCAGGTGGTTAGGGGTTCTATTCGATTCCCACCGCCCCACCCATAAAAAAACCACCTTGCGGTGGTTTGATTATATGGTGGAGGCGGCAGTTAGAGTCTACGCATTTATTTTGTTTGAGGTGTGAGTTGCGGCAAACTGCTTGTGCCCTCCATGGCGCGGCCTGCCAGCTACGGCATCCATGCCTTCGCGTTCATCGGGCAAAAGCATGCTTTTGCTATTCCTCTTCACCCCGCGCCCGTGCCGGCCGCGTGTGCGATTCCCGCCGC